>NZ_VPDX01000021.1:0-58515 GCF_013417475.1 Acinetobacter sp. YH12249
TGTTCAAATGGCGATTCAGCGTTTAATTGGTTTTGGGAAAAAAGAAGAGTTTAAGGAAATTTTGGCAATTTTAAGAAAGCAGAATCCTGATAGGATAAGGGTTCTGTGAAATTTGTCGTGTACAGAGTCTACTTACTATAACTTAGTTAACAAATATGACAATTCCATGAGCAGACCTCATTTTAGGACAAAATCTTTCATTCAAATTCATCCATAATCCCGGATGAAAACAGGTGAATTTCATGCTGTTCTTGATATACTGAAAGTCTGTCTTACTACAATAGAACTCACATGGGTAGTCGAAGTTGGCGCTTTAATTCAGTAAAACGTCACATTATCAAGTCTTTAATTCAAGTCGGGTATCAACCTGTATCTCATCATGCAAATACTTGCTTTTCTCCTCGGTTAGAGGAGCAGATGCAATGATTTTTGAATGGATGTCAGATCCCTCTGCCTGGATTGGCTTACTCACACTGATTGTTCTTGAAATTGTACTCGGGATCGATAACCTGGTCTTTATTGCAATTCTGGCGGAAAAGCTTCCACCCGAACAGCGTAATGCAGCGCGTATTACCGGTCTGGGCTTGGCGCTGTTAATGCGACTGGTGTTGCTGGCATCGATTGCCTGGGTCGTAACGCTTACTGAACCGCTATTCCATATCTTTGAGCATCCATTTTCAGGACGCGACCTGATCTTATTATTCGGTGGTGTATTCCTGCTGTTTAAGGGCACCATGGAGCTGCATGAGCGTCTGGAAGCCAAACCTGTGACCAAGGAAGAAAATCCGGTTCAGGCGGTGTTCTGGATGGTGATTGTGCAGATCGTGGTACTGGACGCCGTATTCTCGCTCGATAGTGTGATTACTGCAGTCGGTATGGTCAAAGACCTGTCTGTGATGATGATCGCGGTGGTTATTGCGGTCGGTATCATGTTGTGGGCCTCTAAAGCCCTCATGGATTTCGTCAACAAGCACCCGACAGTAGTGATTCTCTGTCTGGGCTTCCTGATGATGATTGGTTTCTCGCTGGTGGTTGAAGGCTTTGGTTTCCATATTCCAAAAGGCTATCTATATGCCGCGATTGGTTTCTCTGTGATTGTGGAATTCATTAACCAGACCATGAAACGCAATCAGGAAAAAATGGTCACCACTACTGATATGCGTTACCGTACTGCGTCTGCTGTGATGCGTATGCTGGGCGGTAAACCGGCTCAGGACAATGATTCTTCTGAGCCGGAAGATGTACTGGCGACCCGCGCCTTTGCTGATGAAGTCTTTGATGATGACGAAAGTGGGGTCTACCACAGCGTCATGGTGCAGGGCGTACTTGGCTTGTCAGAACGTCCAGTGAAGTCGGTGATGACACCACGCCCTGAACTGGAATGGATTGATCTGGAAAATGATCATGCCAGTATCAAAGAGCAGTTATTGCATATGAGCCATTCACGCCTGATTGTGGCGCGTGGTGAGCTGGACAATATTGCCGGTGTGGTATTGACCCATAAAGTCCTGAATGAATACATCGAAACAGGTATTTTGGACTTCGAAAAACATCTGCGTGAACCAGTGATTGTGCATGAAAATGCTCAGGTCTTAATGGTGATGGATCAGTTGCGTCAGGCACCGCTACAAATGGCACTGGTATTGAATGAATATGGTTCCATTGAAGGGGTGGCGACACCGATTGATGTGCTGGAAGCGATTGCCGGTGAATTCCCGGATGAAGATCAGCTAGAAGCAGCCGTAGAGAGCCTGGAAGATGGCAGCCTGATTTTGGATGGTTCAACCGATATTCGCCATGTGTCACTGCTTCTGGATCGTGATCTGGTCAATGAAACGGAAGAATATTCAACTTTGTCGGGTTATATCCTGTTCCATCTGGGACGCTTGCCGGAAAATGGCGAAAAGCTCGAAGCAGATGATTATATCTTTGAGGTGGTCACTATGGACGGCCACAAGATTGATAAGGTGCATATCATCGCGCCTGCGAACCGGAAAGACTAGTTCAACGCCCGAAGAGTCCAGCTAAAAGTTTGCTAAAATAGCCCGCATTGTCGGGCTATTTTTTATGGAATTGAAATGTCAGAAGCATGTCCATGTGGACGAGGTGAATATGCAAGCTGTTGCCAGCCACTACATCAGGGCCAGCAATTTGCCCAAAGCGCCGAGCAATTAATGCGCTCGCGGTATAGTGCCTTTGCCAAGCATGAAATTGATTATATCCAGCAGACTACCGCCCGCGGACAGCAGCAGGCTTTGGACATGCCAGCCATTGCTGAATGGAGCCGAAGCAATCAATGGCTGAAGCTGGAAATCGTGCAGGCCAATGAAAAACTGGACAAGACCCATGCGCTGGTCGAGTTCAAAGCACATTATCACGATGGCAAGCAGGCCCAGATTCATCATGAAATTTCACATTTTGTGAAGTTCGAGAATCGCTGGTACTTTCTGGATCCAACGACAGATCAACAGCTTACAATGAAACAGCCGTGCATCTGTGGCTCCGGGAAAAAATTTAAGCAATGTTGTGCGCATTTTTTATAATTTTCACATAGATTTAGCTTAGAATAGCCGCCATCTCAAAGCCTCAGGTGGAAGCAGGGCGATGTTACTGACCGTCATCTATATTATTGCAATTACCGCTGAAGCCATGACCGGAGCCTTGTCTGCCGGTCGGCGTAGTATGGACTGGTTTGGGGTTACGATCATTGCCTGTGTTACGGCGCTCGGTGGTGGTTCGGTGCGTGATGTACTGCTTGGCCATTATCCCTTGACTTGGGTCAAACACCCGGAATATCTGGTGCTGACTTGCTGTGCCGCCTTTGTCACCATCCTGATTGCCAAATGGATGCGCCATTTACGCAATATCTTCCTGGTACTGGATGCCTTGGGCCTGATTGGCTTTACCATCATTGGCTGCCAGATTGCGCTGGAAATGGGGCATGGTTTTGTAGTCAGTGCGGTCGCCGGGGTTCTGACCGGAGTATCGGGCGGTATTTTACGTGACATTTTATGTAATGATGTGCCTTTAGTCTTCCGCCGTGAACTGTATGCCAGTATTTCCTTTGTTGCAGTCATCTTCTACTGGCTCTGCAGCAATTTCGGTCTGTCACTCGAAGTGACCATTATTTCTACCTTAATTTTTGGCTTTAGCTTGCGTCTGATTGCAATCTATTTCGGTCTGGAAATGCCGAAGTTTATCTATAAGGATGATGACGAACAGTCCGCTTCATCCAAAGACGAATCTTGATATGAATTATGGTAACTGCGGGAGGGAAAACTTCCCGCAGGTGTACGCATTCGTAGTATAAAAAAATAAAAAATCAAACCTCCTGTTGGGACAGCAGCACCTCCCGTTTCACCTGATCAGAGATTTTTGTTATGGATTTAGTTTCTCGGATACAGCGCTTGCCGATCGGCAAGTTCCACTACACTCTTTTATGGGTGATTGGTCTTGGCTGGATGTTTGATGCCATGGATACGGGATTGATTTCCTTTATTCTGGCGAAAATGGCTGAAGACTGGCAGATGACCGCTGACCAGAAAAGCTGGGTGGTTTCGATCGGTTTTATCGGTATGGCGATCGGGGCGATTTTTTCAGGTGGACTGGCAGATCGCTGGGGACGTAAAACGGTATTTGCCAGTACGCTGGTGATTTATAGTCTGGCGACTGCTGCCTGTGCCTTTGCACCTAATCTGACCTGGTTACTGGTATTCCGTTTTATTGTCGGTCTGGGATTGGGTGGTCAGTTGCCGGTTGCGGTGACACTGGTCAGTGAATATATCCCGGCACGGGTACGTGGTCGTTTCATTGTGCTGCTGGAAAGTTTCTGGGGCTTGGGCTGGCTGGTGGCTGCGCTGGTTTCGCGTTTTGTGATTCCTGATTTTGGTTGGCAAGCTGCATTCATGATTGGCGGGATACCGGCACTGTATGCCATCGTAATCTGGAAACTGGTGCCTGAGTCGGTGCCGTATCTGATCAATCGTGGCCGGGTAGATGAAGCGCAAGCTCTGGTCAAAAAGATTGAGCGCAAATGCGGCGTCGAAGTCATGGAAATCTTTGAAGTTAAACCCGTGGCTGCCAAGCAGAATATCTCGTTTATCCAGCTCTGGAGTGGTATTTTTGCCCGCCGCACCTTGATGCTCTGGCTAATCTGGTTTGGGATCGTTTTCTCCTACTATGGTATTTTTACCTGGTTACCCAGCCTTCTGGTCAAGGAAGGCTATACCATCGTGCAGTCTTTTGAATATGTCCTGGTCATGATTCTGGCGCAATTGCCGGGTTATATTGCGGCAGCATGGCTAGTCGAAAAACTCGGTCGTAAGGCAACTTTAGCTGGCTTTATCGGCATGTGTGCGATTTCAGCCTATTTCTTTGGCCAGTCCGGTAGTGTCACTGAAATTGTGATCTGGGGCTGTCTGATGTCCTTCTTTAATCTGGGAGCATGGGGCGTTCTCTATACTTATACCCCAGAACAATATCCAACCAATATCCGTGCTTTTGGTTCAGGCTGGGCCGGTGCAATTGGCCGTATTGGCGGGATTGCTGCACCCTTTGCCGTAACCCATTTGATGGGGATGCCAAATGGTTTCAGTTACGTCTTTACCATGTTTACTGTGGTGCTGATTGCAGTAGCTGTGGTCATTTTAGTCTTGGGAGAAGAGACCAAGGGCAAGACACTAGAATCTATGGGTTTATAAGGTTGGTGATTTTTTAGTTGCTCAGCTGCTATAAAGTGGATATTTTTAGCCCATAAGACACGATTTGTCGCGCTGTGTAGTTTACTGCCCTTGTGCAGCACACAGCCGCGACTTAGCATAAGAAACATTGATACAAAAACGAATTTTAGGATTATAGGTTGTTATGACAAGCCTTGCGCATCATGCGACAGAAAACCGTTCCGTAGCCGAATTTACCGAACAAGCTTATTTAAATTATGCCATGTACGTGATTATGGATCGTGCATTGCCACATATCAGTGACGGTTTGAAACCGGTACAGCGCCGTATTGTCTATGCCATGAGTGAACTGGGCCTAAAATGGACCAGCAAACCGAAAAAATCGGCACGTACTGTCGGGGATGTACTGGGTAAATATCATCCGCATGGTGACTCGGCCTGTTATGAAGCCATGGTCCTGATGGCGCAGCCATTCAGTTATCGCTATCCGTTTATTGAAGGACAGGGCAACTGGGGTTCACCGGATGATCCGAAGTCTTTCGCGGCAATGCGTTATACCGAAGCTAAACTGTCGCAATATAGCGAACTGCTTTTATCCGAACTAGGACAGGGTACCTGTGACTGGCAGGATAACTTTGATGGTTCGATGAAAGAACCGATTAACTTGCCGGCACGTGTTCCTAATATTCTGTTAAATGGTACCACCGGGATTGCTGTGGGGATGGCGACTGATATTCCGCCGCACAACTTACGCGAAGTAGTGAAAGGTACTATCGCTCTGATTCGCAATCCGAACTTGACCGATGCCAAAATGGCAGAATACATTCCGGGACCGGATTTACCGACCAAAGCGGAAATCATTACGCCACCCTCCGAACTGCTTAAAATCCAGACCACGGGTCGTGGCAGTTACCGCATGCGTGCGGTATATACCATTGATAAAAATGAAATTGTGATTACCGAATTGCCATATCAGGTATCCGGTTCAAAAATTATCAGTCAGATCGCGGACCAGATGCAGGCGAAAAAGCTGCCATTGGTCACTGATGTTCGTGATGAATCTGACCATGAAAATCCAACACGTTTAGTGGTGGTATTGCGTTCGAACCGTATTGATGCGGAAGCGGTAATGAGCCATCTGTTTGCGACTACAGATCTTGAGTCTAGCTATCGTGTCAATATGAACATGATTGGTGCGGATGGCCGTCCACAGGTGAAATCGATTCGTCGTATTCTGCTGGAATGGATCGAAATCCGAAAAACCACCGTCACTCGCCGTTTGCAATACCATCTGAACAAGATCGAAAAACGCCTGCATATTCTCGGCGGTTTGATCATTGCCTACCTGAATATTGATGAAGTGATTCGGATTATTCGTGAGGAAGATCAGCCTAAACCAGTGTTGATGGAACGTTTTGGTATTGATGAGATTCAGGCCGAAGCCATTTTAGAACTCAAGCTACGTCATCTGGCCAAGCTCGAAGAAATGGAACTGCGCCGCGAACAGGAAGAGCTGGAAGCTAAGGCTGCCGTGATTCGTGAGCAGCTGGCTAATCCTGAGTCTTTAAAAACCTTGATCATCAATGAACTAAAAGAAGATGCCAAGAAATTTGGGGATGATCGCCGTTCTCCAATCGTGCAACGTGCCGAAGCCGCTGCTATTGATGAAACTGAAATGCTGCCAGCGGATCCTGTAACGGTAGTATTGTCTGAAGCGGGCTGGATTCGCTGTGCTAAAGGGCATGAAGTGGATGCTGAAAATCTGAATTTCCGTGCGGGCGATCAGTATCTCAGTCATGCCCAAGGTAAGTCTAATCAACGCGTCTATGTATTAGATGATAGTGGCCGTAGCTATGGCTTACCAATCAATAGCCTGCCATCGGCACGAGGACTTGGTGAACCATTGAGTTCAAAACTGTCTCCGGCAAGTGGGGTAGGCTTCAAGCAGGTGTTGGTCGCTGAAGATGATGCGGAAATCCTGGCAGTCAGCAGTAAAGGCTATGGATTTAAAACCCAGGCCAAGCAGCTGGATACCAATGCCAAAGCTGGTAAGTCTTTCCTAAATCTATCTGAAGGCGCACAGGTCATGAACCTGCAGCCGCTGGAAGACGCAACTCATGTTGCACTACTCAGTTCAGCTGGCCGTCTGCTGGTTGTTGATCTGTCGGAATTACCTGTACTTAATAAAGGTAAAGGTAATAAATTGATACAACTTGAAGATAAAGATCAAATTTTATCCATGACAATATTGAAACTTGATGAAATAATTCAAGTGCTTGCAGGACAGCAACAATTAAAACTCAAAGGGGATGACCTGCAAAAATATATTGGGAAACGAGGCTCTAAAGGAACCCTGTTACCACGTGGATATCAAAAAGCAAATAAACTGTTGATTCAAAGATAATACTAGCATCCATGAATCGAAATACGTTATATATGAGTAACGATTCGACAAATGGATGCAATGTTGCACATATACAAGTCTAAAAAATGACGTGCAGCATTGAAAAAAACAGTTGAACTACTAAGGATTATGATTGGAGAGATTGGCATTATGGAAAAAATTTGGTTCGCTGAATACCAAAAAACAGGGATTCCAGAAACTGTAGAATTACCAGCAGAAAATACGTCTCTGGTTGATATTTTTGAACGCAATTTCCAAAAATTTGGCTCACGTGATGCCTTTATCTTTATGGATAAGACTTTAACGTTCAATGAGTTGGAAGAAGCTAGTCGTAAATTCGCAGCATATTTACAAAGTTTGGGTCTGGCAAAAGGCACACGTGTTGCCGTAATGATGCCAAACGTTCTTCAGTATCCGGTCGTAGCATTGGGGGTGTTCCGCGCTGGTTTAGTACTGGTGAATGTAAATCCACTGTATACATCACGTGAGCTTGAGCATCAGTTAAAAGATTCTGGCGCTGAAGTTCTGGTCATTATTGAGAATTTTGCAAGCGTTTATCAGTCAATTATTGGCAAAACACCTGTGAAGCACGTCGTGGTTGCTTCTGTGGGTGACATGCTGGGTGCTTTAAAAGGTACTTTGGTGAACTTCGTATTGCGTTCAGTACGTAAGCAGATTCCGGCATGGGATATTCCTGGTCACATCAAGTTCAATGCTGCACTGAACAAGGTAAATCCAAGCAACTATAAACGCCCTGAATTGACTTTAAGTGATACTGCTGTACTTCAGTACACAGGTGGTACTACTGGTGTTTCTAAAGGTGCTGAACTGACCCATCGTAACTTGGTTGCTAACCTGTTGCAGTGTGATGGTATCTTCCAGAGCAAATTCGGTGCGCAAGATGGTCAGCCAGATGACCGTATTTTCTGTGCTTTACCACTTTATCACATCTTTGCTTTCATGGTCTGTGCACTTTACGGCATGTACAAAGGTCAGGCGAACGTTTTGATTCCTAACCCGCGTGACCTGCCTGCGGTGATGAAAGAATTACGTAAATACCAGCCAACATTCTTCCCTGCTGTGAACACGCTGTTTAATGCGCTTGTAAACAACGAAGAGTTCAAGCAACTGGATCATAGCCGTTTAAAAATGGCGATGGGCGGTGGTATGGCTGTTCTGCCTTCTACTGCAGAAGCTTGGAAGAAAATTACTGGCACTAACATCATTGAAGGTTATGGCCTGTCTGAAACTTCTCCAGTAGCAACTGCGAACCCACCGGCATCTGAAGCATTTAGCGGTACGATTGGTATTCCGTTACCTTCGACTGAAGTTGCAATTCTGGATGATGACGGTAATGAAGTTGCACTCGGTGAGCAGGGTGAAATCTCAATCCGTGGTCCACAGGTGATGAAAGGCTATTGGAACCGTCCGGATGAAACCGATAAAGTGATGGTAAATGGCTTCTTCCGTACCGGTGATATCGGTGTTATGGATTCACGTGGTTACATCAAAATCGTTGACCGTAAGAAAGACATGATTCTGGTCTCTGGCTTCAACGTTTATCCTTCTGAAATTGAAGAAGTCGTTGCGAAACATCCAAAAGTACTGGAAGTGGCTGCAATTGGTGTACCAGATGAAAAATCAGGTGAAGTGCCAAAACTGTTTGTGGTGAAGAAAGACCCTTCATTGACGACTGAAGAAGTTCTGGCATTTGCAAAAGAAAATCTGACCGGTTATAAACGCCCACGTTATGTTGAATTTATGGATGAATTACCAAAATCTAACGTAGGCAAAATCCTGCGTAAAGACCTACGTAAGACTGCATAAATCCTGCAATAAAAAAGCGCCTAAGGGCGCTTTTTTTAATTCTCTTTTTTCATTAGCCAGCGGTCGAAGTAAGGACGTCCTACACCGATCACACCCAAAAAAATAAACATGGTACCAAACTGACGGTTAAATCCTCTCAAATTAAAACTGCCATAACTGAGAATATTATCTATCAGGCAATAAATGATGATTGCGACCACCCAGTGCCAGATCGGCATGCGTTTGATGCCCACGGCATAGAAGGCAAGCCATAAGATGGCAAAGGTAAAGAGGGGAGACCAGATATTCATATTGGCACAAATGACCGCCATCAGAAATGCAACAATCGGCAATACGATTTTTAATACGCGATCCACTTGACGTTGATGCTGGCGCTGTTTCTCGAGGACATCGAACATTTCATTTTGATCAGGGCTGACCATAGTGAATCCTTAATCATTTATAAAAACACTCTATTTAACAAAATTTATTCACGAAACGCCATGCTATGATAGACATAAAAATTCTCAAGAGAAAAATCAGATGCATAGCATTAGTGGGGTTATCTATCTCATTTTGGCAGCTTGTCTTTTACCTTATGTTTTTACCTTGATTGCGAAAAAATCGGCAGGGTTTCGTGCAAAAGACAATCAGAATCCGCGGGCATTTTTAGAAAAGTCTACAGGCCTGGCCAGTCGCGCCAATGCCGCTCAGCAAAATAGCTTTGAAAGCTTACCGCTCTTTATCGCCTCGATTCTGATGGCAGAATATATGGTCGTGCCGCAAAGTCTGGTGATGACCTTTGGGATTGCCTATCTGGTTTTTCGGGTCATCTATGGGATCTGTTATCTGGCGAACTGGTCGACCTTACGTTCAATTGTCTGGCTGTTATCTTTATTATGTCCAATAACCTTACTGCTGTTAATTATCAAAATCTCTTAAGCTTAAAATAAAGCAGGTCGAGATATTTACAGTTCGATATTTTAAAATCAAAAAAAATCTGTAAAAACCGTTATAATTGTCGCGGTTTTTAAAAGATATAACTTGTTAAAGAGTGATGCTATGAGCTACAGCAATATCCCAGCGGGTAAAGATGCGCCAAACGACATCTATGTCATTATCGAAATTCCTGCAAATGCAGCACCAATCAAATATGAAATCGATAAAGATTCTGATGCATTATTTGTAGACCGTTTCATGGGTACAGCAATGTTCTACCCAGCAAACTATGGTTATGTACCAAATACACTTTCTCTAGATGGCGATCCTCTAGACGTATTGGTCGTAACTCCACATCCAGTAGAGCCAGGTTCAGTCATTCGTTGCCGTCCTGTAGGTAAACTGAACATGGAAGATGATGGTGGTGTTGATGCGAAACTGGTTGCAGTTCCACACGACAAACTGACTCCGATCTACAAAGATGTTCAAGAATATACTGATCTTCCTCCGTTGCTGATCAGCCAAATCGAACACTTCTTCCAGCACTACAAAGACTTGGAACCAGGTAAATGGGTTAAGTTAAGTGGTTGGGAAGGTGCTGATGTTGCTAAAAAGGAAGTACTCAGCTCAATTGCAGCTTATGCAGAAGCAAATAAATAATTCATTTGCTTTTCAGTTTAAGTCTTTAACTTTTTAAAACTTAAACAAAAAAACCTGCACAATGTGCAGGTTTTTTATTATGGCTTGAAATTCGGGTGAATTAGAATAATTTCACAGGAATATCTAACCAGATACGCCATTCGTTGGTGTCACCAATGTATCGATCAGCTTGATAATCATCGCTTGCACGGTAGTAAGAGTGACGTAAACGCAAGCTCGCATCTTTAGCAAAACCAGATTGAACAGTATATTTCACCTGGTTAAAGAATTCACGTTCTTGTGCATCGCTAGTTACTAACTGAGAACGATCTGGACTACCTGCTACATCAATATCCCAACCATATACAAATGCGGAAGTCCAAGATAGACCAGGAACATTTACAGCACCAAAGTCAAAGGTATATTGAAGTTGTGCTGATTTTTCATTATTGCCAATGAAGTCAGACAGGTATGAGTTTGGTAGATAAATCGTTTGATGACCATCACCTACACCGCGACCCAAACCATAGTCATAGCCTGTGTTACCAGTATTTTGTTGGTAAGCCACCATGATATTGTGCGGACCAGTATTGTAAGTGGTAGAAATAGCCCAAATATTGTTGCTTAAGTTACTTAAGTCATTTGTGGTATGAGAATAAGTATATGCACCACCGTCAGCTTTTTTATCCCACTCAGTATGATAGCCACTGAAATCGTGAGTTAAAGTGCCGCCATTGGCTACTGCATAGCTATAGTTCGCATTCACATAATGACGGTCTAAACGGTCTTTAATATCTGTACCGTAGTAAGAAGCGTTTAGAGCATCACTAAATTTATATTTCACGCCCCAAACAACAGCACGATCAAGCTCGTTACCATCAGAGTCGATTTGGTCTGAATATTGGTTTTTAGTAAATTTACCAGCTGTTAATGACAGGTTATCAATTTCATTACTCGTCACTAATACGCCTTCAAAGTATTCAGGAACGAGACGTGCAGTATTTGATGCCAATACAGGAAGATCTAAAACTTGGGTACCATATACAGCAGTGGTATTAGATACACGAGCTTTCACATAAGCGCCGCCACGAGCCCAATGATCATAAGTATCGCCAGCACCTTTAACGTACTCACCTTTAGCATTGAAACCGTTTTCACGAGGAATCATGCCATTACCGGCATTTTTGTTGTTTCCTAGTTTGAAAGAAGCATCACCGATGATCCCGGCACCAAAGCCGACTACACCTTGAGTAAAGCCAGAATCCAGTTTCACAATTGCAGTCTGTGCAGCTGAACTTGTATCTGCTACGCCATTTTTCTTATCACGAGATAAATAACCAGTACGGAAAAGTACAGATCCTTCTGCGTCTTCTACAAAACCTTTAGACTCACTCTGCTCGCTAGCAAAAGCGGTTGAGATCAATGCAGCCTGAATCAAAACTGCCAATGTTAATTTTTTTGTGTTTTGCATTGGGAGAGAGCCTTATACAAATTGATGGAAATTTTTAGGAATTGTATAAGATTCGCTGAATAAATGTCATTTTTATTTGCGATATTCCACTAAAGTCGATGGATTTTTTTTAATCTAAAGTGAACAATGGTAAGAGATCTAACAGTCTAAATCCTGACCATATAGTAAAAAAACAAATAAAAACAAAGATATTTTTTAAATCTAAATTCTCTGAAGGGTATGACTCATGAGTGCATCAATAATATTTAAAATTAAAATTCTTAGAATGAAAAAGTTGAGTGTTCAAAATCTTCATTTTCTGTATCAGACTCTTCATTAATAATTTCTTAAAAGTAGAAATTTATTATAAATTATTGAATTTTAATATATAAATACTTAATTTAAATATTTGTAAATCCAAAAATGCGCATAATATTCCGAATAATAAAAAGTCATTCTATGAGCGTCATTTTTTGTTGCTTAGCACTATTTTGAACTTTTTAATCCAGAAAGTTCTGAGTTTGAGCAAGAATCAAAAACTCGAATAGAGCAATCTGCTTCTTTACGTTTTATTTCTGCACCTTTTTTTAGCACAAAATTTAATCAAAACAAAAAAGGTTTCAAAATGGCGCAACTTGTAAATGATTATGTATAAGGCCGAAAAAAGAAAATAAATCTTTGAAAAAGGGCTAATGTTAAAAAAAATCTATCAAAGTGCTTTTTTAAAAAATTTAAATATAATTTAAAAACAAATACCTAGTGATTTATTTTATTTAAATTCATCAGATTTCCGTTGTTTTATTCCAGATTGGCATAGCTCTTGCAAATTTCGAACTTGAGTTTAATCAATATCATAAAAACGTCTCAGACGATCTGGGGGAGTCATACAATGAAATCAACATTAAAAGTATTATCTTTTGCTTTACTAGGTGCTGCATCTTCTTTCACTTTAGCGGATGAACCAGCTGCTGAACATTCAGTTTCTGGAAATATCAGTGTACTTTCAAGCTATAACCTGCGTGGGATTACCAACACACCTGAAAATAGCGGAGCTACTTTACAAGGTGGACTTGACTATAATCATGCCTCTGGCTTCTATGCTGGTTGGTGGGGTTCTACCTTAGATTATTCTTTGGTTGAAGAAGGCCGTGATGCTTTTGAAAATAATTTCTATGCAGGCTACAGCCATTCGGTAAACGATGATTTGGGTTTAACGATCGGTACGACTTACTACTATTATTATGAATCTGATGAAGAAACGAATGGATTTGAACTGTTATTAGGCCTGAGCTATAAAGATTTAGGTATTACAGCACAAACTCTTCTTGAAGATACGACTTGGGGGAATGCAGGGGATACTTATATCAAAGGTACTTATAGCTATGCACTGCCTAATGACTTTAGCTTAGACACCGCTTTAGGTTTATATGCTTATGAAAAGTCAGGTGACTATGTAGAAGAGACAAGTGAAAGCTTTGGTTTCCGTCATTTTGATATCGGTTTAAGCAAACCTCTTGCAGATACTGGTGTTACTGCAAGCATCAATTACATCATCGGTGGTTATGATCGTATGGATGTGAAACAAAAGAACAAAGTAGTATTCGGATTAGGTTATAGCTTCTAATTTTTTCTAAATAAAAAAGGCGACTTTAGGTCGCCTTTTTTATTGTTTAAATGTGCTGCCCGCGATAAGACAAGGCTTCCGATAAATGCCCAGTCTGAATATCTGGACTTTGGTTAAGATCGGCAATGGTTCTGGCAACACGCAAAATGCGATGATAGCCTCGTGCTGATAAATTCAGTTTCTGCTGAGCCAGTTCAATCATTTTCTGAGCTGGTGGATCGAGAGGGGCATATTGCTCCAGTTGTTTTGGACTAAGGCTCATGTTCAAGGCATTTTGCCGTTCGATCTGAATGTTATAGGCGGTAATCACGCGCTGTCTGACCGTTTCAGAGTTTTCGACGGGCTTATTGTCCTGTAACTCCTGTGCCTGTAAAGGTGGTACGTCAATATGCAGGTCAATCCGATCCAGTAATGGACCAGAAATCCGGTTCTGATAACGCTTGATGCTTTCAGGTGAACATTGACAGCGGCTGTCCTGATTAAATGCATAACCGCATGGACAAGGATTCATGGCTGCCACCAACTGGAAGTTGGCTGGAAAGGTAATTTGCCGGGAAGCACGTGAGATTACAATTTCCTTGGACTCAAGCGGCTGACGTAATACTTCTAAAACCTTGCGGTCAAACTCAGGCAATTCGTCTAGAAATAACACCCCCAAATGCGCCAGTGTGATCTCTCCAGGTTTAGGATGTGAGCCACTGCCGACCAGTGCAATCGCAGAGGCAGTATGATGCGGTGCCCGAAATGGCCGTTGGCCAAAAGGATGATTGGTATTCGCAATCGAGTAAATACTGGCAACTTCCAGATTTTCCTGAGTATTTAAGGGCGGTAAAATACTGGCGAGGCGCGATGCTAATAAGGTTTTACCTGTACCAGGTGGGCCGCGGAACAGCAGGGAATGGCCACCTGCAGCTGCAATTTCCAAGGCACGTCGTGGTCGCAATTGTCCTTTCACATCCGCAAGATCAAATTTATAAAAAGAGTGCTGATCTACTGGACTGGTCTTAAACGGGGTCAAGGTTTCTGCTTGAGCCAGATGTGCACAGACTTCCTGTAAATGATTGGCGGCAAATACCTGAAAATCCGGGAGCTGAGAGGCTTCCTGAGCATTCGGACTAGGCAAGATCAGCTGATGCTGTGCCTGCTGGCAGGCGATTGCAATGCTCAGGATGCCTGTTACAGGCCGCAATTGACCATCTAAGGCCAGTTCACCAATAAACTCAAGATTATTAGTACAATTTTCTGGAAGCTGTCCTGAGGCTACTAAAATTCCTAGCGCAATCGGCAAGTCCAAACGTGAGCCGTCTTTAGGTAGATCGGCAGGTGCCAGATTAATGGTCAGGCGTTTGGTCGGAAACTGAAAGCCACTATTTAGAATGGCTGAGCGAACCCGATCCTTACTTTCTCTGACTGCGGCTTCAGGAAGCCCCACAATGGTGAGGGAAGGCATGCCAGAACTGACATGAACTTCGACTTCAATTAAAGGTGCGTGCAGGCCTAACAGGCCTCGCGTATAAATTTTGGCAAAAGACATATTGTTGTTCCAATATAGTGCATTATTTTTATTGTTCTCGTGTCTTTTGTGCACTGTAGTTGTGCTTATTTTTTAATCGAGATTTTTTCTTCTAGTTCTTCGACTTGTTTTAGTAACTCATTTAAACGCTGATTGGCATTATTTAGGGCAGTGCGTTGACGTTCGAGCTCTTCTTTAGACACTAAATCCATTTTACTGACGGCTTCGTTGAGCAGGGCACGCAGGTTGTGCTCGAGGTCCTTTTTAGGCTGTTCAACTTGCTGCAAAATTGCTTGTAACAGGGTTTCAATCATAATCCGATCCATCGCTATATAAATGCGCGGACAGTGTAGCATTGCTGCAAGAGTGACTTACAGTATTTCAGATGAAATATAGGCTGCTTCGATTAGTAATATTGTAAAAATCCACATAAAAAATATCCAATTTGTGCAGATTCCAATACGTTATAAGTATAAAATAAAAGAGCAAGAAACATCGTGCCGGGCTTTCTAATTTCCCCCGACCTTAGGAATCTTGGCATGAAATTTGAACATAAAACCTTACTGGTGAAATAAGCCGAAGGAAAACAAACATGAAGCTCGTAACTGCAATTGTAAAACCTTTCAAATTGGATGATGTGCGTGAAGCATTATCTGAAATTGGTGTTCAAGGCATCACTGTGACTGAAGTCAAAGGCTTTGGTCGTCAAAAAGGCCATACTGAACTTTATCGTGGTGCTGAATACGTTGTAGATTTCCTACCGAAAGTCAAAATTGAAATCGCAATCAGCGACGAAATGGTTGATTCGGTAATTGAATCAATTACTCGTGTTGCAAGCACTGGCAAAATCGGTGACGGAAAAATTTTCGTAACTAACTTAGAACAAGTCATCCGTATTCGTACCGGTGAAACAGGTGCAGACGCTGTTTAATTTGGCACGAAGTTTGCTGAGTACCTAATAACTCACAAAAAAACATGGTTGGGGGATACGAATGAAAAAAATGCTAATGGCGTTCGGCTTGTCCAGCGCTCTTTTAGGTGGTTCTGTTGCGTGGGCTGAAGAGGCCGTAACAGCACCAACACCTACTGAAGAAGTCGCACTCGTTGCAGAGACTGGCGATACTTCACTTACAACAACAGACACAACTACAGCAGAGATTGCTGAAGTGGCGCCAGCGGAACCAGCAGCGCCTGCAGAAGAAGAAGCTACTCTCGATACTGGCGATACAGCCTGGATTCTCACTTCAACAGCCCTTGTATTACTGATGACCATTCCAGGTTTAGCCCTGTTCTATGGCGGTATGGTCCGTAAGAAAAATGTGCTGGCAACAATGGCACACAGCTTTGTTGCCGCAGCCGTAGTCAGTATTGCCTGGGTCGTGATTGGCTATACCTTGGCCTTTGGTGAAGGAAATGCCTTTATCGGCAGTCTGGACAAGCTCATGCTGGCTGGAATAACTACCGATGCGCTATCCGGCACAATTCCTGAAATCCTGTTCGTGATCTTCCAAATGACGTTTGCCATCATTACGGTTGCCATCATCAGCGGTTCGATTGCAGAACGTATGAAGTTTGGTGCTTTTGTGGCATTCATTGCACTTTGGGTGATTCTGGTTTATGCGCCAATTACTCACTGGGTCTGGGGCGGCGGCTGGTTAGGCAACGACGGTGCGCTTGACTTTGCTGGTGGTACAGTCGTTCACATCAACTCAGGTGTAGCGGGTCTGGTTGCAGCCTACATGCTTGGTAAACGTATGGGTCTTGGCCGTGAATCAATGGCGCCACATAATCTGACTTTAACTGTAGTCGGTGCAAGCTTACTTTGGGTAGGCTGGTTCGGCTTCAATGGTGGTTCAGCATTGGGTGCAAATGGTTCTGCAGGTTATGCGCTGATCGTAACTCAAGTTGCAGCAGCGGCAGCAGCGATCTCTTGGTTAATTACTGAAAAAGTAGTACGTGGTAAAGCCTCTGTATTAGGTGGGGCTTCTGGTGCGGTAGCAGGTCTGGTGGTAATTACTCCAGCAGCTGGTTTTGTCACTGTCGGTGGTGCGCTGGCAATGGGTCTGATCGGTGGTGTGGTATGTTTCTGGGGTATTACTGCTCTGAAACGTACACTGAAAGCTGATGATTCTCTGGATGCCTTTGGCCTGCACGGTGTGGGTGGTATCGTTGGTGCGATTCTGACAGCATTCTTCGCAAGCGAATTCATCATGGGTGATGCTGCTCCAGCAAATGTAATGAGCCAACTTTGGGTTCAAGTTGAAGGTGTACTTGCAACCATCGCTTACTCTGCAGTATTAACTTTCGTGATTCTTAAAGTGATTGATCTGATCATCGGTATCCGTGTTTCTTCTGATGATGAACGCATGGGTCTGGACTTGAGTCAACATGGCGAACGCGTAGAATAATCTGCTAAAACAATAATCAATATATTGTGTAAAACAGCCCATCTGGGCTGTTTTTTTTCTATATATTGCGTAAAACTCTACAAAGTTTAGAATTTTTGCTACACTCGGAAATCATCAGGATTTGTTCAATTAAACCGCTATGCATTGCCCATTTTGCAATACACCAGACAGTAAAGTGATTGATTCACGCCTGGCCGCTGAAGGTTGCCAGATTCGCCGCCGTCGTGAATGCGTCAGTTGTAATGAACGTTTTACTACCTTTGAAAGTTATGAAGTGGTGATGCCGCGTGTCATCAAATCCGATGGCAAGAATGAACCCTTTGATGAAGCCAAATTACGTCGCTCACTGATGCATGCCTTGCAGAAACGTCCTGTGACTCAAGAACAGATTGAAACGGTGCTGAGTGATATCCAGTTGCAGATTCGCCGTCTGGGTGAGCGAGATGTGAAATCACGTACTATTGGTGAAATTGTCATGCAATCTCTATTTGCACTTGATCATGTCGCTTATGTCCGTTTTGCTTCGGTCTATCAGGATTTCCAGGATGTCGAAGCCTTTCGTCGTCAGATTGAACAGATGCAGCAACGCGGTGAGTTTCAAGAATAAGCATGACTGAACTCACTCAAGATCAAATCTGGATGCGTCGTGCCATTGAGCTGGCACGTCAGGGACAGTACTCTACTAAACCGAATCCGAATGTCGGCTGTATCATTGTCAAAGATGGCGTAGTCGTGGGTGAAGGTTTCCATCCTAAAGCCGGTCAGCCTCATGCGGAAGTCTTTGCCATGCGTCAGGCAGGCGAACAGGCACGTGGAGCAACAGCATATGTGACTTTGGAACCTTGTGCCCATTATGGCCGTACACCACCATGTGCTAAAGGATTGGTTGAAGCAGGCGTAGCTAAAGTGATTGTTGCCTGTCCTGATCCAAATCCACTGGTCGCTGGAAAAGGCGTGCAGATCCTGAAAGATGCTGGCATAAAGGTTGAAGTCAGTGTTTGTGAGGATGAAGCGCATCCGCTGAATGATGGCTTTCTGAAAGCCATGGCGACTGGGATGCCTTATGTGCGTTTGAAAATTGCATCGAGTCTGGATGGCCGTACGGCTATGGCATCCGGTGAATCGAAATGGATTACCGGTCCTGAAGCCCGTCAGGATGTCCAGCACTGGCGTGCCATTTCTGGCGCAGTGATTACCGGGATTGAAACTGTATTGGCTGATGACTGTCAGCTCAATGTCCGTAGCCTGAAAGGTATGAATGACATCAGCACGGTAGTTCAGCCCAAACGGATTATTCTGGATCGCCAGGGGCGTTTACCCCTCACTACCAAGATTTTGGAGACTCCAGAAACGGTGATGGTGATGGGGCCTTATCGTCAGGAGCTGGCTGATCTGGGTGTGATCCAATTCGAAATTCAGCCTTTAAAAGAATTATTACAGCAACTGGTTCAGCAGCATCAGATATATGATGTGCTGGTTGAAGCAGGTGCGACTTTATCTACTGCATTTTTACAGGCAGGGCTGGTGGATGAACTCATCAGTTATGTTGCACCGACTTTATTGGGGCAAACTGCGCGTAGTATGTTCAATGCAGAATTCAGCCGAATGGCAGAACAACTTCGATTCAAGTTGCAGGACGTGACCCGTTTGGGTGATGACTTGCGCTTCAGGTTAATTCCCTCTCAAGAGACACTATGAATTCAGAGTCTACGGTTTACCACAAACGTCGCCATGCGGCACGTACCACAGATGAATATCTTTTCCATCAGCTGGTTCCTTATCTGGGGAACAAACGCCGTTTACTACACTTAATTCTGGAAGCACTTGAGAGCACGGGAACCCTAAAACGTGAAGATGGCCGTGCGCCGATTTTTGCCGATTTTTTTGCAGGTTCCGGGGTGGTTTCACGTCTGGCCCGTCAGAATGGCTATCGGGTGATTGCCAATGACTGGGAACCCTATAGTCATGCACTCAATCATGCAGTTTTAGCTTGTACTGAAGCACCTGCCTTTAAAGAGCTCGGTGGCTATCAGAAAGCGATTGATTATCTGAACCGTTTGCCTGAAGTTAAAGGCTGGGTGACACATAACCTGTGTCCGCGTAATGATGAGATTTATGATCCGACCCGAGACCGTTTGTTCTTCAAACGCCGTAACGGCATGCGTATCGATGCCATCCGTCAGCAGATTGCCACCTGGCAGGCTCAAGGTGCGATTGATGACGTGGAAATGAGTGCTTTGCTGGCACCGCTGCTCTATTCAGCCAGTTTTGTCAGCAATACCTCAGGTGTATTTAAAAGTTTCCATCATGGTTGGGGCGGTAAAACCCAGACTGCACTAGAACGCATTGAATCACTACTTTGGTTAACGCCAAGCCGTTTCTGTGAAGATGCTAAGCATCAAGGACCTGCCGCAGAAATGTGGTGTGTGGATGCCCAACACTTAGCCAATCAGATGAGTGGTTTTGAAGTCGATGTGGCTTATCTGGATCCACCGTATAACCAGCATGCCTATAGTAGTAACTATCATGTACTCAATGCTTTAACGCTGTGGGATCAGGTGGATTTACCGACTCCAGACACTAAAGGCTTCAAGAGCGGGATTGACCGTGCATGGCGTAAAGAACGTCCAAGTCAGTACAACTCATCCAAGCATGCCAAAGAAGCCTATGAAACTTTGTTGGCGACCATTAATGCGCGTTTTATCCTGACCAGTTATTCAACCGATGGTAATATCAGTGCCACAGATTTGCTGCAGGCCAACCTGAAACGTGGCCGTGTAACCTTGCTCACTCAGGATGTGCCACGTTATCGTGTCAGTAAGCAGCGCCAGTCTGAACGTGCACGCGTATTGGAATTTATTGTAATTACCGACACGCATGCCAAGTCAGGTCCACCAATTCGTCAGTTACTGAGCCAGTTGCATCATTATGCCGAGCTGGGCGGTGTGGATACGACCGGTGTGAGTACCCAATTGGCCTTGTGGTAAGCGCAGAGAAAAAGGAAATAAAGATGTTTACAGGTATTATTGAAAGTCTGGGCAAGGTCGAGAGCTTGCAAAGCGTTGGCGGTGATGTACGCTTACGCATCCAGACGGATCTGGATATGTCCGATGTACATCTGGGTGACTCGATTGCCACCAATGGCATCTGTCTGACCGTAATTGACTGGGGTGAGAACTGGTATGCTGCAGACGTATCACGTGAAAGCCTGGACCGGACTACACTGGCTAACTGGAAAGTCGGCCAACCTGTAAATGTCGAAAAGGCAATGCTGCCAACTACACGCTTTGGCGGACATATTGTCTCTGGTCATGTCGATGCGGTTGGTGAAATTACAGTAGTACGTTCCGATGCCCGTTCCATTTATTTTGAAGTGACTGCACCAAAAGAAATTGCCAAATATTTGGCAGAGAAGGGCTCTATAACAGTAGATGGTATCAGCCTGACCATTAACCACTTGCGTGGTAACATCCTTAGTCTGAATCTGATTCCACATACAGCCGAACGTACCAATATTAGTACCTGGAAGTTAGGCACTAAAGTCAATCTAGAAGTGGATGTACTGGCGCGTTATATCGAGCGTTTATTGCTTGGTGACAAGGCCGCAGAAACTATAGAACAGTCTAAAATCAGCATGGAATTCTTAGCCGAAAATGGCTTTTTGAAATAAATCCGCTGAGCAATTACCAGACAGTCTAATTGAAAAATTAGACTGTTTTTTTATTTTTCGGGATAATACGTAGCTCAACTCGCGATTTTAGCCCCAGTGGACAGGTCGAATGCTCGATTTTTTACTTCATCTTGAACAGTCTTTACCTCTATTGCTGGAGCAGTATGGGGTGTGGATCTATGCAATTTTGTTCCTGGTGATTTTTGCGGAAACAGGTTCGCCATTTTTTTTCTTTTTGCCCGGTGACAGTCTGTTGATTGCCGTCGGTGCGCTGTGTTCCAGCTCCGATCTGATTACCTTACACTCCATGGGTTTATTGCTGCTGATTGCTTCGATTCTGGGTTATACCGTGAATTATTATTCAGGCAGGGTGCTCGGATTAAAATATTTCAATGAGCATTCACGGTTTTTCAAACCCGAATATATGGTCAAAACCAATCATTATTTTATGAAACATGGCGGCAAGACGATCTTAATTGCGCGTTTTATTCCCTTTGTACGTTCCTTCGGTCCTTTTGCGGCAGGTTCTGGCCATATGAGCTTTGCAACTTTCAGTTTTTATAATGTGACTGGGGGAATTCTCTGGATTAGCACTCTGCTAGGGGCTGGCTATCTGCTTGGCAATACCGCATTTTTACTGGCTGACTTGTTTTAATTTTAAAGCAGATTTTATAGTTTGATGGAATAAACTAACCAAGACAGGGCATGGATTAGGCTGAAAAATAAAAAGAATCTTTTCAGCCAACTGACTATCAACTTTACTCAGCCAGATCAGAATTTTTCAGAATATAGTCAATTTCTTCTTTGGCTGCAGCGCGTAATTTCTCACGCAGTGCATTGACGGTTTGTTCAATCACAGTTTCTGCTTCGAGTTCCAGACGTAACCGTAAGCTTTCCAGCTCAGATAAAATCTGGGTATCGTCGATATTTAGGCGACCTTTGGCAAAGTCGAGCACCTGATCCGGATTTTTCTGATAACGTGCGGCATAATCCTGAACCTCAGTATCTAGCATATGACGCATTTCAGCCAGCTTCCGGGTCTGCTCGGCAAATTTTCGCTCTTCATCACGGCGTAGCTGTTCGGCATAGGCTTGCTCTTCAGCACGTTTTTCGGCTAAGGCTTTTTCGAGTGCCCGTTGTCTGCGAATACGTGCTTCTTCAATCAGTTCGGCCTTGCGCTGTGCATACGCTGCTTCAATTTTACGCTCAGACTCTTTCTGTAACTGCTGGTCGCGAACGAGCCATTCTTCTACAGCGGTTTCAGGCTTAAGTACTTCACAGATGCGCGAGAGGTCATCGATAAAGGTCTGACGTACAGCCTCAGGCGTGTTTAACCAGCGCTGTTTAAAATCTGGACCTACATTTAATGCCACTTGCATCTCCTTGTTCACGTGATTACTTAGAGCTTAAAGGTATTTGGCTGAATGCCAAAGCCACGATATTGTTTATATTTTTCACGTCCCAGCTGTTTGGCTGGTTCATTGTTTTCAATAATCTCAATAATGTGACTAAATTTCGCATCAGGTTCAAGTGCTTCCGGATTAAAATTAAAAATAATCCAGCCAGGCTGCTCTGGTAATTGAGCCGATATACAAACGGTCGCATCTGGCTGATCGATTCCATGCGGAATAAAGCTGGCAGGATCAAAGTTCCATAGCTTTTCATCCAGTTCCTGCTGTAAGGCAGGATCGGCACACAGCAGCCAGATACGCTCTGGCTGACGCAAAATTTTACGGCATAAACGACAAGTGCTGTCCACTTGTCGTTCAGGGCTTTTTTCAAATAAATAAAAGCTGACCTTAGCCATGCTTTTGAACGCGATTAGCCAGGAATTGCATTAATAGAGGTACTGGACGGCCAGTTGCGCCTTTATTTGGACCTGAATTCCATGCAGTACCTGCAATATCCAAGTGAGCCCAGCGATATTCACGCGTAAAACGTTGCAGGAAGCATGCAGCTGTTACAGAACCGGCTTTAGGGCCACCAATATTGGCAATATCAGCAAATGGTGAATCCAGTTGTTCCTGATAGTCGTCCAGTACTGGCATGCGCCATACACGGTCAAATGCATTTTGGCCGGCGGTTTCAAGCTCTGCAGCCAGCTCATTGTCTGGCGTAAACATACCGGTCAAGACTGAACCTAAGGCCACTACACAAGCACCGGTTAGAGTTGCAATATCAATCACCAGGGCAGGGTTGAAGCGTTTCACATAAGTTAGCGCATCACAGAGTACCAGACGGCCTTCAGCATCAGTATTTAAAATTTCAACAGTTTGACCACTCATGGTGGTTACGATGTCACCTGGACGGGTGGCTTTGCCCGATGGCATATTTTCCGCTGCAGCAATCGCACCTACCACATGAATTGGTAAACGAGATTCGCATAGTGCACGAAGCGTGCCCAGAACTGAAGCTGCACCGCACATATCGTATTTCATTTCATCCATGCCAGCGCCTGGTTTTAATGAAATACCGCCGGTATCAAAAGTAATGCCTTTACCCAGTAATACAACTGGTGCTTCTTCACGATGAGCCAGATATTCAATTGTAATAATACGGCCTGGACGGTCTGAACCTTTGCTAACTGCAAGGAAGGCACCCATACCAAGGTCAGCCATTTGCTGTTCATTAAGTACAGTTACTTTAAGCAGGTCCGGATATTGAGCCGCCAGCGCTTGCGCCTGTTCTGCCAGATATTCTGGGAAACAAATATTGCCAGGACGATTACCCAGATCACGCGCCAGATTCTGACCAGTCTGAACGGCCTGAATCAATTGCAACTGTTCAGCTGTTAGCGGAGTTTCGGCAGCGATGAAATCAATCTGCTGCAGAATAAATTCGTTCTTTTTTGACTTGTATTCGTCATAGCCGTAGCTGGCTTGAGTTAAAGCCAATGCAAACAGATAGTGCAATTCTTGTGGAAGTTGTGTCAGATCAACAGAAATCTGTTTGAATTTTTTTTGAGAGCCTTTAATAATGGCTTGGGCAATTTTCGCCAGTTTTCCCGCTTGTAATTCGGCAGTCTTGCCGAGGCCGATCAGGGCCGCATGCTGAGACTGGCTGACCTGTCCAATCAGGCTTAAACTTTCTGCCAGACCAGCCTTGAATTGAGATGCTTCAATTAATGTATCTAGGCTGTTGATTTGGTATGTTGATGCAGCGCTCTGAATCTGTTCTGAGTCGACTAAAATCAACAAAGATTGACTTGATCCATTCTCTGGGAATGACGTATTAATTGTAAGGTTCATATCTTGTTTTCACGCCTGTTTAGATTTGCAAATCATTCAAGCATTGAAACATTTATCCGAATAGATTTTCAATGGGCAGAGCCACCTAGGTTTTATATTTTTGCTATTCGGGTAAACTAGCACTCGTTTTATGGAGCTCATTTTGGAAGAACTAATTTGATTATTCGGCGTTATCTGGTCAAGCAAGTGGTATCGACCTCCTTGGTGGTGATTGCCTTACTGACCCTTATAATGATGGGCGGTCGTTTGATCAAGTATTTTGGTGTGGCCGCACAGGGGCGTCTGGATGCTGGAATCCTGTTCAGCATCATTGGTTATCGTTTGCCTGAATTCCTGACCTTGATTCTTCCACTTGGGTTCTTTATTGGCTTAATGCTGGTCTTTGGTCGTCTCTATGTTGATCATGAGATGGCGGTCTTAAATGGTAGCGGAATTAGCCGGCATCAGCTGGCACGTCTTTTGATTCCGATGACTTTGGTCTATCTCCTTGCACAAGGCTTTCTCATGTTGTGGGCTTCACCGTGGGGGATTCGACAGTTCGAAGCCTTGACCAGTGAGCAGGCAGTACGAACCGGCTTTGATCTGGTTCGGCCCAAAGAATTTATCTCTTCCGGACCTTATACCATTTATGCCGGAGATCTATCCGAAGATCGCAAAAACCTGAAAGATATCTTCTTCTATCAGCGTGCGGAAAAAGAAGGCAAGCCAGATGTGATGATTCTGGCGCAGGAAGCGACCCGAATTGAAATGCCGAATGATGCGGCCAATGTGGTCGATCTCGTCAATGGCCGCCGCTATGAAATTTATCCAGGCACGCCGCAATATACCCAGGCTGAATTTGAAAGCTATCGTTTACGGATCGAAAGTGATAAAGAAGCAGAACTGGCCAGTGATGAAGTCGAGGCCTTGCCGACCGGACAGCTTTGGAAAAACCGTCAGGATCCGGTGGTAGCCAGTGAGCTTGGTTGGCGTGTCTTTGTACCATTTGCCATTGTAATTGCCCTGATTTTGTCTGTAGCCCTGTCTGAAGTGAGCCCACGTCAAGGTCGCTATCTCAAATTATTCCCGGCACTGATGATCTTTGCCAGCCTGATCGTCGCCCTGATGGCGATCAAAACCCGGGTCAGCAAGGCGGAAATGGGCATTTGGGCTTATCCATTGGTCCTGATCATATATGCCATAGCCGGTGCATTGTTCTCACGTAAACAGAATTTGGCGCCAAAAATTAAAAAACGGATTCAGCGAGTGAGGTCTTAACAATGTTAGCACGTCGTATAGTTGCCAAACATGTGACCGGAACCACCGCGCTGGCGATGCTTGGGGCAACCGCTGTTCTTTCAGGTCTGCAGGTCTTATTTACGTATTTAGGTGAATTGGGTTCCCTGAAAGAAGGCTATGGTGCCTGGGATGCCTTGAAATATGTACTCTGGGGGGCACCGAATTATCTTTATGAAATCCTGCCAATTTCGGCACTGATTGGCGCGGTACTCGGTTTAGGTACATTGGCTTCCAATAGTGAACTGATCATAATGCGTTCAGTCGGAGTCAGTCTGTGGCGGATTGTCGGCTGGGTGATCCGTTCAGCATTGCTATTGGTCGTATTATCGTTTGCCCTGAGCGAGTGGGTGATTCCATATACCAATGAACAGGCCAAAGCAGTCAAAAGCTATAACAAGCCAGTCAAAATTGGTGAAGTGAAAGGTTACTGGACGCGTGAGGGTAATCGCTTTATCTATATTGATTATGCCAACGCCAAGGGCCAGCTGAAAAATGTACAGATGCTGGACTTTGATGACAATTACCGACTGCGGGGTACTCTGGATGCCAAGCAGGGTGAATTCGTCAAAGATGGGGCTTGGAAACTAGATAGCACAGAACAGTTTGATATTTTACAAAACGGCAATGCGACACTGGTACAGCATGATGAGCAACCACTGGCTTTGGCCTTGCAGCCGAAATATGTGCATATGGTGACGATTGATCCGGAAGATTTATCGCCAAGCCAGCTGGTGAGCTTTATGAGCTATATGCATGAATATAGTCAGGTACCTAAAACCTATCAGCTGGCTTTCTGGCAGAAAGTCGGTTCGCCATTTGCCCTGATTGCGCTGGTAGTGATTGCCTGTTCATTTATCTTTGGGCCATTGCGTCAGCAATCGATGGGCTTCCGTTTGGTGATTGCGTTATTCGCAGGGTTAGGCTTCTTCTATCTGCAGGATTTTCTCGGTTATGCCAGTCTGGTCTATGCGCCGTCACCGGCATGGTTTGTATTTATTCCTATTTTGCTGATGTTTGCTATTGGCGGCTACTTGCTCCATCGGGCCCGCTAAACTACAGGAAAATAGAAGAAATCAATCGCAACAAGAGGCTTAAAGCATCGTCTGGTCATGGCCTCTTTTTGCAAAATTCGGTAAACTAGAGCGATTAATTCGTAGACGAAAAGAGTATTTCATTATGACGGATGCAACTGCTGGCAAAATCCCTCACGTTTTGGTGATTATGGATGGTGTGGGTCATCGCGAAGCGGTCGAAGACAATGCGTTTTTAGCGGCTAAACGACCAAATTTAACTGCTATGCAGGAAAAGCATCCGCATGGTTTGATCTCAGGTTCAGGTGAAGATGTCGGCCTGCCTGATGGTCAGATGGGGAACTCTGAAGTCGGTCATATGAATCTTGGTGCTGGCCGTGTGCTGTATCAGGACTTTACCCGTATTACCAAAGATATCCGTACTGGGGCTTTCTTCGAACATGAAGTGCTGGTAGATGCGGTTGAGAAAGCCAAAGCAGCAAATGGCGCAGTCCACATTATGGGTCTGTTGTCTGAAGGCGGTGTGCACTCACACGAAGATCATATCGTGGCGATGGCTGAACTGGCTTTAAAACGCGGTGCTCAGGTTTATCTGCATGCGTTTCTCGATGGCCGTGATACACCACCAAAAAGTGCGCAACCCTCTTTAGAAAAACTGGATGCATTATTTGCTCAATATCCGGGCCAGGGTCGTATTGTCAGCATGATCGGTCGTTATTTTGCCATGGACCGTGACAACCGTTGGGATCGTGTAGAGCAAGCGTATCGTCTGCTGACTGAAGGTGAAGCAATGCGTACTGCAGCTACTGCAGTTGAAGGTCTGGAACAGGCTTATGCTGCAGAGGAATCAGATGAATTCGTAAAAGCGACTCGCATTGGCGACACTGTCAAGATTCAGGATGGCGACAGCGTTGTATTCATGAACTTCCGTGCTGACCGTGCCCGTGAATTGACTCGTGCCTTTGTTGAAAAAGATTTTGCCGGTTTTGAACGTAGGGTTGTACCGAATCTGGCGAAATTCGTGATGTTGACCCGTTATCAGGCGACCATTGATGCGCCAGTAGCCTATATGCCAGAAGCGCTGGTAAATTCTTTAGGTGAGTATCTGTCGAAACTGGGCAAAACTCAGCTACGTATTGCAGAAACTGAGAAATATGCGCATGTAACCTTCTTCTTTAGCGGTGGCCGTGAAGATGAATATCCAGGTGAAAAACGTATCCTGATCCCATCTCCAAATGTTGCGACTTATGACCTGAAACCGGAAATGAGTGCCTATGAAGTAACAGATGAACTGGTGGCAGCGATCAATTCAGGCGAGTTTGACCTACTGGTTGTGAACTATGCCAATGGTGATATGGTCGGCCATACTGGTGTATTTGATGCAGCAGTGAAAGCCGTTGAAGCTGTGGATACTTGCTTAGGCCGAGTTTATGAAGCTGTGATGGCGAAAAAAGGCCATATGATTATTACTGCAGACCATGGTAATGTGGAGCAGATGCAGGATTATCAGAGCGGTCAGGTGCATACCCAGCATACCACTGAACTGGTTCCATTTATCTATGTGGGTCCAAGCTCTGCAACAATCGCAGAAGGTGGCGTATTGGCTGATGTCGCACCAACCCTGCTGAACTTGATGCAAATTCCGGTACCAGCTGAAATGCAGGGTCGCAATCTTATTGAGCTGCACGCTTAATCTTTTATAAAACAGGTATAAGAATGATAAAAACACATGGCAAGTCTGTAGTCTTATCCTGCTTACTGATGTGTTTGAGTCATTCCGCCTGGAGTGCTGTTTCGACCGAGATGGCACTCGATGAACTGGAAATGGATGAACAGGTCTATAATGAAATTCCTGTTACATCCATCCAGGAATTTGTTCAGATTTATGGCATCGTCAAAGATAATTATATTCAAGACAAAAATGACGATGTGCTTTTCCAGCAAGCCATTCAAGGTTTGGTGAGTGGCCTGGACCGCTATTCCCGCTATTTATCTCCTGAAGACTATAAACAGCTGCGTGAATATACTGAAGGTGATCTGGCCAGTATTGATTTTGATCTGCATTTTAATCCACAGCTAAAACAATGGATGGTACAAGGCTTAAGTCTGGATGCTGATTCTGCCAAACAAGGCCTTCGCAATGGTGTCACAGTTTACAAGATTGATGATCAGGTCTTGAGTGCGCTGAAACGTGAGCAAGTGCGAGATTTATTAACCGGTGCCATTGGCTCTACTTTAACGCTCCAGCTTTCTGCGCAAAGTGTACCGATTACACTGGTCCGCAATACCAAAGTGGATACCGAGATTAAATCGACTTTACACAGTAATCAGGTTCTGGTGCTGCAGGTCAAAGTTTTCCAGCAAGATACTGCTAATGAAATCAAACGGATTATTGAAAGTTATTCAACCAATCGCCTGAAAGCAGTGCTGTTTGACCTACGTAATAATCCCGGTGGTTTATTGTCCGCAGCCGTTGAATCGGCAGATTTGTTCCTGAATCAGGGTATTATCGTTTCGACCAAAAGTCGCTCGGAAGGTAATCAGCAATTTCAGGCACTTCCAGGAATTGAGTTTCAGAACCTGAAAGTCGGGATTCTGATCAATAACCGTTCGGCTTCCGCTGCAGAAGTATTTACTGCTGCTCTGAAAGAACATAATCGTGCCTGGGTGGTAGGGGAAAAGAGCTATGGCAAAGGGGTGGTACAGAAACTGTTTCCTTTGAGCAATGGTTCCGCTTTGCAGATGACGGTGTCGCAATACTTTAGCCCGAGCGGCAATATGATCGAAGGACAGGGGATTCAGCCACATTTCACCTATCCTCTCGGTCAGGATGCGCGTGAGGAGAGTTATCTGGAGCACGTCACAGACTTGCTGCTCCTGCAGAAATAATTATTCCTCTTCTTCGGTATCCAGTCCGAATTTTTTCAGACGGTAACGTAAAGACCGGAACGACATCCCCAGTTTCTTCGCGGCCAATGTGCGGTTCCAATGCGTCAGATTCAAAGCATTCAGCAGAATTTCTTTTTCAATTTTTTCTAAATATAGTTCTAGACCTTCTTCAGGGAGTTTCTTGGGAATAATAATCTGATCCGAAGATGAGGTCGGCTCTGCCAGATTGGCAGTTTCTGAGACAGGCGCCATATGACGTAGTGGCGCAGTTTGCAGATGCTGAAGGTCAATCTTATCTTCATCACTCAAAGTAATGGCACGTTCAATGATATTGCGCAGTTCACGCACATTGCCCGGATAATATTGCTCCAGTAAAAATTCTTTACTCCGTTCTGTCAGCTTTTTCGCAGGAATCTCCCATTCCTGACAGATCTTTTGAATAAAATGTTCAGCGAGGAGCAGAATATCCTGGCCGCGCTCACGCAGTGGTGGTAAGACCAGATCCATCACGTGAATACGGAAGAACAAATCCTGACGGAATTTGCCTTGTTGTACCAGCGCATCGAGATCCTGGTGGCTGGCACTAATGACACGGAAATCGACATCAATTTCAGTATCGGAACCGACGGGACGAATGCGTTTTTCCTGGACGGCACGTAACAGTTTGACCTGCATAGATAGCGGTAATTCGGCGATTTCATCTAAGAACAAACTACCTCCATGGGCAGACTGAATTAGTCCTTGTTTGTCCTGAGTCGCGCCAGTAAAGCTGCCTTTCTTGTGGCCAAACAGTTCACTTTCCATTAATTCAGTCGGGATTGCACCGCAGTTAATCGCGATAAAAGGTCCTTCATTGCGGTTACTAAGACGATGGACCAGATTGGCCACCACTTCTTTCCCGGTCCCTGATTCACCAGTAATAAATACCGGAGCTTGAGAACGGGCAATTTTTTTCAAGGTGACCCGCAATTGCTGAATAGGCAGAGATTGTCCAATCAGCAATTTATGTTCTAATGAATCATTGGAATTATTCTGATAATAGTCTACTGGTTTATTCAGTGCTTTTTGCAGCAGTTGTTCCAGATGCTTTTGATTGATCGGTTTGCTAACAAAGTCAAATGCACCTGCCTTGAGTGCAGCAATAGCAATATCCATATTGCCATAAGCCGTTAGAACAGCTACCGGAAGGTGAGGGGAATGCTGGTTAATCCAGTCCAGTAATTGCAGACCATTGCCATCAGGAAGATTTAGATCTGTCAGACAGGCATCATATTGATGATCTGCCAGACATTTTTTCGCATCTTCCAGACGATGGGCAATATGCGTACGGATTCCCATGCGCATCAATGACATTTGCATGAGGGTACACAGATCTTCCTCATCATCCACCAATAAAACCAGTGGTTGTTGTTCCACAATATTTCCCCTTATTCCTTTTATGCTGTCACACGTTGACAGCTAATCCGAAAGCATGCGCCCTGTTCTTGTGAAATGTAGTTGAGTTGTGCCTGATTGGCTTCACAAAAACTGTGTGATAAATATAGTCCGAGTCCCGTTCCATGGATAGACGTGCTGAAAAAAGGTTTAAATAATAATTCCTGATCATGGGTGGCAACACCAGAGCCAAAATCCCGGACATCTATCCATACCTTATGTTCATATGGGTGAATATTCAATTGAATATGGGACGAATCCGGTGAATTATGCCGGATGGCATTACGAATCAGGTTAATTAGAATCTGACGTAACTGGGCTTCATCGAACTGAATTGCCAGTGGTACATCAATATTAAATTGAATCTGGTCCGCCACATCTGCTAAATCTTCCTGAATAAACAGTGGTATAAATTCATTCAGCTGAATTACGACTGGATGGGTTTCTTTATTCTTCACCATATTCAGGGTGTCCTGAATAATCCGGTCAATCCGGGTGGCCTGTCGGCTAATCATCTGATGCAGAACTTGTTGCTGTTCAGGTTCAGAATCGAGATAAAGATCATTGGCCTGTACAATGGCAGCCAGAGGATTGCGAATTTCATGGGCAATACTGGCGGAAAGCTGGCCTAGAGCAGCAAGCTTTAACTGTTGCACCTGCTGATTAAGTTTGCGGGCATCTTGCAGCACGAGGAGAGTCAGAGTCTGGTGCGGCACAATCAGCTTTTGTACCTGCACGTGAATATTATAACGACTCTGCTGGGATTCAAATTGAAACCGCTCGCCATTTTCCAGATTTTCAAAACGGATCAGTTCAAACAGGTCATTTTGAGATTGGTATAACGAAAATCTTTCATGGGCATACATTGGCTCAATGCCGAGCAGATGACAGGCAGCCGGATTACTGAGCACCACATGGTAATTCTCATCTAAAACCAGATAGCCGGTTTCAATCTGTTCCAGAATATAGCGGTTAATATTCTGTAAGCGATATAGTTCCAGCGATTGAGAAAAATTCAGGTTTTCCAGAATCTGAAAGCGCCGTACCGCAATTTGTCCTGAGCCATAGACGACAAAAAACAAAAAGGCCAGCAGGGCACTATTCCCGATATTGGTAAGCGAGGAAAAGGCAAAAATACTGCCGATAAAATGCTGATAGATGATACTAATCACCGCAATCAGGGTGATGATCAGGGCCTTCTTGGCATCCAGTAATAATGAAGCTGAAAAAATGGTAATAACAAAAATCAGTCCGAGATGGACATTTGGACCCTGACTGGCCAAGGTCAATAAACTGAGAAAAAAGACATCGCTGGCAAAAATTAGAATGAACTGCGGCTGAATCAGGCGCTTTACCCATCTCAGCGTAAACAGCTGCACAGTATTGACGGCGACGCCAATCATTAAGGTATAGTGATAGAGTTTAGGATACTGATAATCCGCAGTCATATCAGGATAAGTCAGCAGGAAAATCAACAACAGACCCGTGCTGATAATCAGGCGGTAGGCGCTATACCATAGGCCCAGATGATATTGATTCAGTTCAGAATAACTGGATGTTTGCGCCATAGAAACCGCATTAAGCAGAGGGTTAAATTAAGGTTTAATCAGGCCATAGCGCATTGCAAGATGGGTCAGTTTAACATCACTATCGATATTGAGTTTTTCGAAGATCCGGTAACGGTAAGTATTAACTGTTTTAACACTTACAAACAGCTTGTCGGCAATTTCCTGCGCGCTGATACAGTTCACTACCATCATGGCTACCTGCATTTCACGTTCAGACAGTGCGTCAAAAGGAGATTGCTGGGTATCGGACAGGTAAGAACTCGCCAGCTGTTCAGCAATGTCGGCACTGAAATATTTACCGCCCTGCATGACTTTATTGATGGCACGGACCATCTCTGATACAGGTGCACCTTTGGTGATATAACCTTTGGCACCTGCTTTCAATAATAGTGAAGGATAAGGTTCTTCAGCCAGGCCACTGACCGCAAGAACTTTGGTTTCAGGAGCAGTCTGTAGCAAACGGCGTGTGGTTTCTACACCACCGATACCTGGCATGTTGACATCTAACAGAACCACATTGGGATGATGCTGACGGACGAGGGTAATTGCTTCTTCACCAGATTCAGCCTGTCCAATCACCTGAACATCCGCATGGTCTTCCAGCATTCTGCAAATTCCAGTACGAACTAATTCATGGTCGTCGACAACTAAAACTGTGATCACCTAGACTCTCCCTCATTAAAAAATCATTTTTTTGTTACATAAAGCAAAATAAGCTTGCAATGAAACTACAAAATTAGCAATCCTATTCGCAGATTAAATCTGAAACTTATCACATAGTGTCAAGAACAAAAAATGTTCGGCATTGTGTTTAAATGTAAGGCATATTAGAGGTAATACGCAAATCAATCTTACCTCTGTTAGTTGAGTGAAGGAATAGTGAAGAAAATAAACAAGTCTTTAAGGCATCTACTCGGCCTGTCCGTGTTAATCAGCATGAGCACGACAAGTTTTGCTGAAATCATTATGAATTCTGGCACAACAGAGGGCGGATCCAGCATCAGCTGGTCTTCTGATGAAGTCAATCAGCTCATGAATGATAATTTGAGCGTATCTGCTGCAGAACCTTCACCACCAGGTTCAGCAACTGTTACGACGACGATTCGTCAGGGCGGCGCACCAGCACCAGTACCGACAAAACCTGTGCAGATTATTGATAATAGTCATTTTATTAATCAACCTGCTGTAAGTGCGCGTGCAGCTCTGGTGATGGATTCACAGACGGGTGAAGTGTTATTCAGTAAAAATACCAATAATGCTTACCCGATTGCGTCGATTACTAAATTGATGACTGCAGTAGTGATTTCAGATGCGCGTTTGAATATGTCTGAAAAAATTACCCTGCAACAGGCTGATTTTTCCTGTGCAGGCTGTAAGAGCTCAAGTTCTACCTTAAGAGCCGGGGACAGCATGAATCGTGCTGAAGCCTTATTATTTGCTTTGATGAAGTCTGAGAACCCGGCTGCAGCTGCATTGGCGCGTACTTATCCAGGCGGTCGTGCAGCCTTCATTGCGAAGATGAATGCCAAAGCTAAAGAGCTGGGCATGAATTCAACCCACTATATGGAATCTACTGGCCTGCATCCTGGCAATGTGTCTTCTGCACGTGATTTGGGGATTCTGGTCAATACCGCTTCACAGTATGGCCTGATCCGTCAATTCTCTACCACTGCCAGCTATGATTTCAACCTGGGTTACCGTGTATTGAAATCCAACAACACCAATTCACTGGTGCGTAATGGTGGTTGGAATATCAATCTGTCTAAAACCGGTTATATTAATGAAGCAGGACGTTGTGTCGTCATGCACACCACCTTGAATAACCGTCCTGTGGTGGTCGTGGTATTAGGTGCGGATTCAACTGCTGCACGTACCAATGATGCGACTCGTCTGATGACTTGGGTATCTAGCCTGCCTAAACAACGTGTTTAATCTTTTTTAAGCGCATATAAAAAGCCCTGCAATTGCAGGGCCTTTTATTTCAATCTAAATTACATATTAGAAAGAATTGATTCACGAACCTGTTCTAAAGTTGCGTCAATTGAAAGCATTACGGCATCAGAACATTGTTTGATCGCAGTATCCGGATCTTTCAGACCGTTACCAGTTACAGTACACACGATCACAGAACCTTCAGCAATTTTACCTGCTTTAATGTCACGGATTGCGCCACCGATTGAAGCTGCAGATGCAGGTTCTACGAATACGCCTTCATACATAGAAAGAAGACGTTGCGCTTCCAGAATCTCGGCATCAGTCAGTTCATCGAACCAGCCTTTAGAATCACGAACAACCGCTTTCGCATGGTTCCAGCTTTGTGGATTACCGATACGGATTGCAGTTGCAACAGTCTCAGGATTTTCAACAGGTGCACCACGAAGGAAAGGTGCAGCACCAGAAGCCTGGTAACCTACCATTGTTGGCAGACCTTCAGGTTTAGGACCAGTGAAGGCATCAGTAGCAGCGTCGTAAACCACTTGCTCAAACTCGCCAGCAGGCTGATTTGCAACCGCTTCGGTATAACCCATCCAGTGCGCAGTAATGTTACCCGCATTACCTACAGGCAGGCAGTGGTAATCTGGTGCACGGCCCAATTCATCCACGATTTCGTAAGCAATGGTTTTTTGACCTTGCAGACGGTATGGGTTGATTGAGTTAACAATCGTCACAGGTGCTTTATCAGCGATTTCTTTTACCAGACGCATACCGTCATCGAAGTTACCGCGGATTTGCATGGTGATCGCACCATACATCATCGCTTGCGCCATTTTACCCATCGCAATTTTGCCTTCTGGGATTAAAACAAACGCTTTGATACCTGCACGCGCTGCATAAGCTGCAGCAGCAGCTGAAGTATTACCTGTAGAAGCACAGATAATCGCTTTAGAGCCTTCTTCAACCGCTTTTGTTACCGCCATGGTCATACCACGGTCTTTAAATGAACCAGTCGGGTTTAAGCCCTCGTACTTCACATAAATTTCAACATTTTTGCCAATAATGCGCGGAATATTCGCAAGCTTAATCAGTGGCGTGTTACCTTCACCCAGAGAAACGGCTTTAGTAGTTGCAGACACTGGTAAACGGTCGCGATAGCGGTCAACTAAACCAGTATAACGATTGGCATTCGACATGATGATGTTCCAATTGTGTGTAGAGCTTGGCAAGGGGAGAGTGTCCCCTCGACCCGATTAATTATCAAGCGATTCTAAACGAATTCGTACAATTTCGCCATGAATGACAGGAAGAGCTTGAATTTGTTTTAACGCTTCATCCATTTTCGCTTCCTTGACTGGATCAGTCAGGATCACGATAGGAATAAGATCTTTCAGACGTGACTGCTGCAGAATTGCATCAATACTGATGCCTTCGCGGCTTAGAATAGAGGTTACTTCAGCCAGTACTCCGGTTTGATCTTCAGCATTGATCCGGATGTAGTATCCAGTCGTCATTTCTTCACGTGGCAGGATTGGCAGGTCACTTAAGCTTTCAAAAGCCAGTTGTGGAATTGTACCAGCACCATCTTCAGTATAAGAAATATCACGTACGATATCCACGACATCTGCGACTACTGCAGAAGCTGTAGGACCTGCACCCGCACCTGCACCGTAATACAGTGTAGGACCAACCGCATTGGCTTGAACCAGAACTGCATTTTTTACACCATTCACATTAGCGATCAATTGCTCTTCAGGAATCAGGGTAGGGTGTACACGGAGTTCGATACCAGTTTCAGCACGACGGGCAATACCGAGGTGTTTGATACGGAAGCCCAAGTCTTCAGCATATTTCACGTCTTGTGCAGTAATTTTGCTAATGCCTTCAGTAAAGACTTTATCAAACTGTAATGGAATACCAAAAGCAATAGAGGCCAGTAATGTCAGTTTGTGTGCTGCATCGATGCCTTCTACGTCGAAGGTTGGATCTGCTTCTGCATAACCCAGCTCTTGTGCTTCTTTCAGTACATCAGCAAAGGCACGGCCTTTATCTCGCATTTCAGTCAGGATGAAGTTGCCTGTACCGTTGATGATGCCAGCCAGCCAGTCAATCTTGTTGGCTGCCAGACCTTCACGCATCACTTTAATAATTGGAATGCCGCCAGCCACCGCTGCCTCGTAAGCAATTTGCACAGCGTTGTCATCGGCAAGTTTGAACAGTTCATTTCCATGTTCAGCCAATAGGGCCTTGTTGGCAGTTACGACCTGTTTGCCATGCAGAATGGCTTCTTTAATCACTTCATAAGCAGGGTGAATGCCGCCCATGACTTCAACCACCACATCTACATCAGGTTGACGTACGATATCGAGCAGATCTGAACTTTGTTTGACTGATTCAGGTAGATCCAGATCAGGACGCGGACGACGCGTACCAACATGGGTAATTTGAATTTCACGACCGGTGCGACGTTTAATCTCAGCAGCATTTTCTTTTAATAGTTTAAGGGCACCACCACCCACAGTACCAAGACCGAGGATTGCCAGACGAACTGGTTTCACGTCACACTCCAAATATAAACAGTTTTTTACGAGAGCCTAGATCATAGCTAAAAAAGCGGCCTGACTCTAGGGTCATTTCAGAATATCTTCATCTATAAAATAAAGTTAAATAACTAATTAAAATGAGTTATTTAAGTCGATCCAATAATTCTGATGTGCTCATATAGCCACCGAGGTAAAGTCCTTCAGAACTGTATACGCCCGGGGTACCATTGACACCAATATTAAGACCCATTTGATATTGATCTTTCACAGGATTTTTACAAGTCGTTGGTGTGATAGATCCACCGGCAATGGCCTGGTCGAAGGCTGCGCGACGGTCAGAATTACACCAGATGGCTTCCATGGCAGGCATATGCTGCTCGCCACGTGGCCAGGCAATATAACGCACCTCGATGCCTTTGCTGTTCATTTCATCCATCTGTTCATGGAATTTGTGACAATATGGACAGCTGACATCGGTAAAGACATAGATCACGTGCTTGGTTTTACCTTTGGCTGGATAAATCAGCAGGTCTTCCGCTTTAAGATTTGCAAAGATTTTCTTGTTCACGTCAGATTGCAGGGTTTCACTGACATTGTGCAGCTCTTTATCACCAAGACGAATGACATCGCCCTGAATCAGATATTTACCGTCATTTGTCACATAGACGGGTGCCATACCTTCCAGGCTGACCCAAGACATGTTGGGTACTTCAGTAGTTTTAATACCCGTGATTTTTGCGTTAATGCCGGCTTTTTTGAAATGACCTTCTAGCGTGGAAATCAGGCGTTGCTGTGCATTACGTTCGCTAAGGTTAGAGGCTTCACCCGTCGCCGGTGCACTTGCTGTAAGCGTATCTTGCTTTTTATCTGAATTATTTGAATTGGAACATGCGCTCAGTCCCAGACCGGTAGCAAGCAGACAAGCGATAAAAATTTTGGTGCGGGCAAATGTCATAATAACCCTTTTTTTCTTGGACTAAAAACAGAGCATTAGCATAGCAAAAAAAGATAGAGCTACGTCAAACTTCTCAGTTTATTCTATTCAAATCAGCTCCTAAGCCCGTGGATGATGGGTTGCATGCAGTTGCTGCATTCTAACTTGTGCCACATGGGTATAGATCTGTGTGGTTGATAAATCACTGTGACCTAGCAACATTTGTACTACCCGTAAGTCAGCGCCATGATTGAGTAAATGCGTGGCAAAAGCATGACGCAAAGTATGTGGAGACAGTTCAGCCTGAATTCCGGCTTGTAGTGCATAGCGTTTAATGGCATACCAGAAATTCTGTCGGCTCATGATGCCGCCATGCTGGGTGAGGAACAGATAATCAGTCGCTGTCTTATACAATTGCGGGCGTGCTTCCTGCAGGTATTTTTCCACCCATTCACAGGCCATCTGTCCCATCGGCACCAGACGTTCTTTATTGCCTTTACCGACAATACGCAAATAGCCCTGTTTTAAATTAATCAGATCCAGACGCAGATTAATCAGTTCTGTCACCCGTAAACCACAAGCATAGAGGACTTCAAACATAGCACGATCACGTAAACCGAGGGCAGTATTAATATCGGGTGCATGAATCAGTGCTTCGACATCAGCTTCAGACAGGTCTTTGGGCAGGGCACGGCCCAGCTTCGGTGTTTTATGAGCAGCAACCGGATTGTCACTCCGCAGTTTTTGTTCCCGCAGGAATTTATAAAAAGAACGTAAGGCGGACAAACATCGTGCAATTGAACGTGGACTTTTTTGCTGTTTGGTCAGTTCAATCAGTACATCGGAAATATCGTCATGGTTCCATTCTGGTAAAGGTTTAACCAGACATTCGGCACACTGGATCAGATCAGACAAATAGGCATTTCGGGTATGAGGGCTCACTGTCTGGGCAATCAGATAATCGCGAAAACCCTGTAAGTAACTGAAAGCTTCAGGAATCTGAACTGGACTAGGAATGCGAGGTTTTTTATTCAGCATGATGTTTAATGAAGATAATTTTTAAAAGCGAGAAGCCTGATTGCTATTCTCCACTCTAGTTTAATTTTAGTGACATGTCGATGTGCTATACAGCCAAGAAGAAATGTAATTAATACTTATTTGTTAATTATTCTCATTTGTTTGTATACTGTACAAAAGTCTTAGGAATTTTCACGGTGCGTTTGTCTGATTTGAAAGCAAAACAAACTGCCATCATTCGAAAAGTTAATCGAACTACTGATGGTAAAGGCGCTTCCCACGATGTTGTGGCCAGTCGCTTGGAAACTTTAGGTTTTGTACCAGGGACTCAGGTACAAGTCATTACCAAAGGTATTTTTGGTGGGGATCCGATTCTTATTCAGGTGGGGTTTACGCGTTTTGCTTTACGAAAATCGGAAGCGGCCAAGATTGAAATTGAACAGGGAGCCGCGGCATGAGTGATACCTTACGTATTGCCCTTGTCGGTAACCCAAACTGCGGTAAAACTTCTTTATTTAACCATTTAACCGGATCTCGTCAAAAAGTCGGCAACTATGCCGGGGTTACGGTTGAGCGTAAAGTCGGGAATTTTACACTTCCTTCAGGCAAACCGGTACGCGTACTGGATCTGCCAGGAACTTATAGTCTGGATGCGACCAGCCCGGACGAAGAAATTACCCGTAATGTGGTTCAGGGTAAAATTGCAGAAGAAGGCCAGCAGGATACTTTCCTGTGCGTTGTAGATGCAACCAACCTGAAACTGCATCTGGGACTGGTACTGGAAATGATTCAGCTGGGTCGTCCAATGCTGGTGGTGCTGAACATGATGGATGAAGCACGCCGTCGCGGGATGCAGATTAATACCCAGAAACTGTCTGAACGTCTGGGTGTACCTGTGGTTGAAACGGTAGCTGTGCGTACTTCAGGCATTGAAAACCTGAAAAATGCACTGGATAAAAACAAGTTTTCTGCTCCGCAAACTGAACTCAGCGGTTTGAGTGGCGATCACCATCATCAGATTACCAGCATTCTGAAAGATGTGGTGAATTATGCCGATCAGGAAGATAAACGTACTGATTTTCTGGACAAGATATTCCTGCATCCGGTATTGGGCCTGCTTAGCTTAGCCATTATGATGTTTGTGGTGTTTCAGGCGGTCTTTGCCTGGGCTGCGCCCTTCATGGACGGGATCGAAACTTTCTTCGGCTGGCTGGGCGAATACATGGGTGGACTGATCGCTCATCCTTTATTAAACAGCTTGGTGGTTGACGGGATTATTGCCGGCGCGGGTGGGGTCGTGGTCTTCCTGCCGCAAATTCTGATTCTGTTCTTCTTTATTCTGGTACTAGAAGAGTCCGGCTATTTACCACGTGCTGCCTTCCTGCTGGATAAATTGATGTTTAAGGCAGGTCTTTCGGGCCGTGCTTTCATCCCTCTATTGTCCAGCTTTGCCTGTGCCGTGCCGGGAATTATGGCTTCACGGACGATTAGTGATCCACGTGATCGTCTGACCACGATATTTGTGGCACCACTGATGACCTGTTCAGCACGTCTGCCGGTATATGCCTTGTTGATTGCAGCGTTTATTCCTGAGCAAACCGTTTGGGGCTTCATGAACCTGCAGGGTCTGGTGTTATTTGGTCTGTATATGGCTGGTATTCTGAGTGCGTTGATTGTGTCCTTTATCCTGAAATTTTTCCATAAAGACAAGTCTCAGCATATGCTGTTGATGGAGCTGCCAAGTTACCGTTTCCCGGATGTTAAAAACGTCTGGATTGGTTTGCTTGATCGCGGCAAAATCTTCTTGAAGCGTGTCGGTGGCATCATCTTTGCGCTATCCATCCTGCTTTGGTTCCTGTGTACGTTCCCGCAACCACCAGAAGGTGCAACTTTACCGGATATCGATTATTCCTTTGCCGGGATGCTGGGCCATGTGATGCAACCTATTTTTGCACCATTGGGCTTTAACTGGCAGATCTGTATTGCACTGATTCCGGCGATGGCAGCGCGTGAAGTTGTCGTGGCAGCACTGGGTACGGTTTATGCCTTGTCTGCAGTCGATGAAGATGCCATGTCTGAGGGTCTGGCGGCACTGATTAGTGGCGGCGGTGATTTGGGCTGGTCGATCGCGACCGGCTTGTCTCTACTGGTATGGTTTATTTATGCACCACATTGTCTGGCGACCTTAGCCACTGTGAAGCGTGAAACCGGTTCATGGAAAACGGTCAGCTTTATGACCTTCTACCTGTTTGGTTTGGCATATTTCATGTCATTCCTGACTTATCAAATTGCATCACATTATTTGGGTTAAACTGGCTGAAGGGAAACCTTGGCTCGATCTGACTGATCATGTGAATGGGAGATTGAGATGATTGAAATTCTGATTGTAGCGGTACTGGTTGTCTGGAGTGCGCTCGTGGTATTTAAAAAGGTATTTCCGAATACCTCACGCTCAGTCTTCCAGAAGCTGTCTGATACCTGTGCAGCCAAAGGCTGGCATACGCTGGCGAAATGGTTAAAACCGGCTATGGCCAGTGGCTGTGGTGGTAACTGTGCCTGTCCGGCATCGGAACAAAGCTCAAGTACAAAACCTAAAGCTCAGGCAGTGAAATGGAAGTAAACTTTCATTCTGTTTAAGAATAAAAACTGAGCATGCAAATGAGTAGGGAGCTTAGAAATAAGCTCCCTAATTTTTTATTTTTTAAAAACTTATTAATTTATCTAGGTGAAAATAATCCACTATTTTTCTATATTATGAATGGAAGCGTTATCTGATTTTCCTTTCAAGTTATGGATAGCATAGTCTTAACTTTTATTCCCATGATGGCTCCAATAAAAATTTATTAATTATTAAACCGATTAAAGATGAAGATTTAACGATATTTTTTTACGCCCTGACACAAAAAATGCCAGAGAAAGTCAAAACAGAAAAAGCATTCAAAACAGCAAAGTGCTACCATTTCGTCAGTTTTAAAATAGACCAGAAAATGGGGCGAAAATGTTAATACAACGTGGTGGATTAAAAGTCGTTGCAGGACTCGGGATTTCAGGTGTTGCAGCGGTCAACTTCTTACATGACCAGGGCTACCGCGTTGCAGTAACGGACTCAAGAGCTACCCCTCCGGGACATGACCAAATTCCTGCGGAAGTACAGACCAGTTTTGGCAAGTTTGACCAGAATCTGTTGCTCTCTGCCGAAGAAATTATCATCAGTCCGGGACTCGATCCAAAGCTGCCTGAAATCCAGGCAGCACTAGATCAAGGTATTCCTGTGGTAAGTGAAATCCAGATTTTACGTCGTGCGACTGATAAGCCGATTGTGGCGATTACCGGTTCCAATGCCAAAAGTACCGTAACTACTTTAATCGGTCTGATGGCAGCGAATGCGGGTAAAAAAGTGGCGGTTGGGGGGAATCTTGGTCGTCCAGCACTGGATCTGACCAAAGATGATCCTGAACTGTATATTTTGGAGTTGTCGAGCTTCCAGTTAGAAACCACATCAAACTTGCAGGCTGAAGTGGCTGTTGTTCTGAATATGAGTGAAGACCATCTGGATCGTCATGGCGACATGATGGGTTATCACACCGCCAAACACCGTATTTTCCAAGGTGTGAAAAAAGTGGTGTTTAACCGTGATGATTCACTGACCCGTCCACTGGTTCCAGATGCAACACCGATGCAGAGCTTTGGTTTGAATGCACCGGACATCAACCAGTACGGTATTCTCAAAGATACGGATGGCACAATCTGGCTGGCACGTGGTCGTGAACGTCTGCTCAAAAGTTCCGACATGTACATTCAAGGTACCCATAATGTGGCGAATGCCTTGGCTTGCTTAGCTTTAGGTGAAGCAATTGGCCTGCCAATGGAGGTTATGCTGGATACGTTAAAAACCTTCAAAGGTTTGGAACATCGCTGCGAATTTGTTAAAGAAGTCAATGGGGTACGTTATTATAATGACTCCAAAGGAACCAATATTGGTGCAACACTGGCAGCACTTGATGGCTTGGGCATGGCAATCGAAGCTCAAGGTGGTAAAGTTGCCATTATTCTTGGCGGTCAGGGTAAAGGTCAGGATTTTACTGCCTTATGTGACTCATTATCTAAGTATGCAAAAGTAGCCGTATTGATTGGTGTGGACCACCCAATTATTGAAGAAGCGATTGCTGGTACGACTGAATTGATTCATGCGGAAAGCCTACAGGAAGCAGTAGAAATTTGTCAGAAGCGCACTCAGGCACATGATGTCGTGTTATTGTCTCCTGCATGTGCAAGTTTTGACATGTTCTCCGGTTATCCGGAACGTGGTCGCAAGTTTGTGGCCTATGTGAATGAACTCAATTAAGAATAACAAGGATTCGTGATATGGCTGAGTTTGCTCAGACTGCGATCAATAAAATTAATCAATTTTATCAGCAGTGGGTACCTAAGTTACCCGCTGAAGTTAATCCGCGTAATGTGCTGATTTTTTGTGTGCTGGCTTTGCTGTGCATCGGTTCGATCATGGTGGCATCGGCTTCGATGCCTTATGCGGAACGGATGCATGAGAATGCTTTCCATTATGTGACCCGACATGCGATCTCGATTCTGGTTGCGGCGGGTGCAGCCTTTTTAGCCTATAAAGTTCCATTAAAAGTCTGGTTCAATAACACTTTCTTTTTATGGATTATTACCATTGTTTTGCTGGTCGCCGTACTCTTTGTCGGGACTGAAGTAAACGGCTCCAAGCGCTGGATTCGGGTAGCCGGTTTTACCTTGCAGGCTTCCGAAGTCGCTAAGGTCATGATGGCGATTTTTACCGCTGACTATGTAGTCCGTCGTGCTGAAGAGGTTCGTAATAATATCAAAGGCTTGGTACGATTAAGTGCCATCATGGGTGCAACCGTTGGCCTGATTATTCTTGAGCCTGACTTAGGGGCAACAGTGGTAATCACCCTGACCATGCTCGGTGTATTCTTCCTGGCTGGTGCACCCTGGATTCAGTTCGGTGTCGCTTTTATTACTTTATTGGGTGCATTTGCTGCTGCGATTGCTCTGGAACCTTATCGTTTACAACGTTTATTGTCTTTCTCGAATCCTTGGGAAGATCCGCTCGGTACCGGTTATCAGCTTTCTAATGCCTTGATGGCGTTTGGTCGTGGTGAATGGACCGGAGTAGGGCTAGGCCATAGTATCCAGAAAATGTCATATCTGCCTGAAGCACATACTGACTTTATGTTGGCGATCTTAGGGGAAGAATTTGGTTTCTTGGGTATTTCTACCATTCTGATTCTGTCTTTTACCGTGATGGTCTGCTGTATCCGGATTGGGCATCGTGCCTTACAGCATCAATACTTGCGCGCAGGTTATCTGGCTTATGGGATCAGTATCATTTTCCTGTTACAGATTCTGGTAAACGCTGGGATGAATATGGGGCTATTGCCAACCAAAGGGTTGACCCTGCCATTTATTAGTTATGGCGGTTCATCACTTATTGTTTGTGCAGTGATGATCAGTTTGATTTTGAAAATTGATTCGACGACTCAGCAGGTCAATCCAAGCCGGGAAGAATCAAGCTTCTAGATTAGACGGACGCTGTGGATCGGGCTGAGCATGGTTAAGCACTGTGCTCGGCATGACAGTTCCACAGTTCAGGCAACGCACAAAAGTACTTTTTGCCTTAGAAAGTGGAACTAGCGGAATAAAAAATAAAGAAAAATAATTACGCTGCTGTTTGAGTTCATACCCAGAACGGGTTCGGCAGACTGGACAAAGAAACTGACTTTTCTCAATGACCTTGGTTTTCGGTCCTACACCAAAAATAAAAAACATTTTTATGACCCTCACTCGCCTGTGTTATTGCTTTTAGCTTAAGTGAAAACCCGTTTTTATAAATAGTGACCTTGTAGCTCAGTTGTATGCGGGATTCGGGAGATATCCCATTGTGCGACGGCTTGTTCGAGCATACGAGCAGGGCGATCCAGTTCTACGGGCGCCTGACAGAGGGCTTGAAGTGCCTGTTGCAAGAGCAGGGGAGCTTGATCAAGATCCAGTGCTTGCGCCAGATTTTGCTTGGACAGTTTCTGGCCCTGATCATTCATTGCCAGTGGTAAATGTATATAGCTTAAACGCGGATAACCCAACAATTGACCCAGATAAATCTGACGTTCCGTGTTGTCCAAAAGGTCTGCACCACGGACTACATGGGTCATGCCTTGCAGATAGTCATCGACCACAACTGCCAACTGATAATTCATGATGCCATCACGGCGTTTTAAGACAAAATCGCCCAAGTCCTTTTTCAGTTGTGAGCAGTGTCGGCCTTGCAGACGGTCTTCAAAACAGATTTCAACATCTTCAACCTTGACCCGAATTGCCTGATGTTCAAAAGGCAAACCTAAGTCACGACAGGTGTCCTGATAAATATGATTGGAACCCAGCATTTTACGGGTACATTGACAGGCATAGACCAGACCCTGCTGGCGCAGTTGTTGGATCACATTTTCGTAAATATCCAGACGGTCTTTCTGGTAAATGATTTCTCCATCTGGCTCGAATTCAAAAGCATCCATGGCACGCAAAATATGTTCTTCGCTGCCGGGATAAATTCGCGGGATGTCGGTATCTTCAATGCGGACTAGCCAGCGCCCCTGATGGGCTTTGGCATCACAGTAGCTAGCGACTGCGGTAATGAGTGAACCAAAATGCAAAGGGCCGGTTGGCGATGGCGCGAACCGGCCCACGTAATTCTCTTCAGCTTTCCCTCCCTTTGATAAAGGGAGGGTCAGGGAGGGATTACTTAAAGACATGCTTAACCGTTATTTTGCTTCTCTTTGATCTCTGCCAAAGTTTTGCAGTCGATACATAAAGTTGCAGTTGGACGTGCTTCTAGACGGCGCAGACCAATTTCGATACCACAAGTTTCACAGAAACCGTAGTCATCGTTTTTAATCGCTTCGATAGATTGCTCGATTTTGCGGATCAGTTTACGTTCACGGTCACGAGTACGAAGTTCGATGGCAAATTCTTCTTCCTGAGTCGCACGGTCGTTTACATCAGGGAGTGCAGTGTTTTCGTCTTGCATCGTATTTAAAGTACGATCAACTTCTGACATCAGTTCAGCTTTCCATGCCATCAAGATTTGGCGGAAGTGTTCAAGCTGCCCTTCAGACATGTATTCTTCATTTTTTTTAGGTTGATAAGGTTCAATACCAAATAAGCTAGCAGTAGAACCACCCTCAGTCGTTTTCGGCTTAGATTTGCGCACACGTTTTGTAGGTTTTTCCTCTACAACATCAGTTTGTTCGTCTAAGACTTGATTTTGGTTGTCATTCGCCATTTAGGGCATTCCTCATCATATGCGTATGTTAATACGCAAAAAATATGGTGATATGCAATTTTTATCCACCCTGTAGAAAGATTATCCTCCTACGGGGGTCGTCATCATATAGACTTTTTATGCTTTTTGATAGTCTTTGATGTCTGGATTATAGATATCACATTTCCTTTGGTTGCAATAAAGTAATTCAAAAAAAATAAAATGCAAAGTTAATAACCTGAAATTTCGGTATTAATATTTTGCTGGCTTAAGGTCACACGTTCGATATGTGTATCGAACTCCCCATTTTGTTTCAAATGTAATACACGATAGCCAGGTGCCGCCTGGTCTAGCGCGAATTCATCACTCTTGGGTTTGAACTGTACGCTGGTCGATGGCGTCGATAAAAACTGGATACCGTGCCATTCATTGCAGGAATCCTGATGCACATGACCAAACAGAACCAGCTTCACATTCTGGTGCCGGGCCAGTACATCTTTTAGATCTTCGGCATTCTTTAGCCGGTGCTGGTCAATCCAGTGCGACTTCATCGCAAAAGGATGATGATGGCAAGCCACAACCACATGCTGATTACGATATTCAAGCAATAATTGGTCTAGCTGTTCCAGTTGAGCCTGCTCTACCCAACCATCTATCCGATCCTGGACTGCACTATTTAGTAAAATCAGGGTCCAGTTGCCAAAATGAATCGCATGAGCCTGATCTCGATCCTGATAAAAAGGAAAGACCTTGATGTCATCATGATTGCCCGGAATCTGGTAATAGGGCACCTGGCAAGACTGGATATATTTTAAATAACGTGTATAGGTTTCTGCGATCGCCACCTGTGCCAGATCACCGGTATGTACGAGTGCATCCATTTCTGGAAAATTGTGCTGAATATGCTGCATGACTTCATGGAAGCTCTGCTCGGGATTCATATTCGCGAATTCCAGATTGGGCTGATCCATCAAATGGGTGTCAGAAATCTGGATAATGGTCCATTCTTGTGTCGATGCAGGATTGAATTTTTCCGATGTCATGTCTGCCCCCTTAAACCTGACGGGACAGCCTGTTGATGCTGTTGTAGCCATTGTAAGGCCATAATCACAGGTGCATTTCTAAGGCGACCATTACTCAGCAAGGTCGGAATATCGGCATAATCCAGAATGTGCAGCTGGATATTTTCCCCTTCATCCGGCATACCAAAAATACCGCCTTTTTCAGGCAGTTCAGTCTGGGCGACATAAAGATGAAACAGTTCCGAGCAGGCACCGGCAGAAGGGTAGAAACTGAAAAGATGCTGTAAGGAATCAACAGTGCAGCCTGACTCTTCGAAAGCTTCGCGGCGAATACAGGTCTCAGGCGTTTCATCGCCATCCAGTACACCGGCAATGACTTCTAGTTGCCATGGCGTATCCTGATCATCCAGTCCGCCAATACGGAACTGTTCAATCAAGCCGAATTTTTGCTGTTGATCGTTATACAGCAGTACCCCAGCGGCTTCAGGACGATGGATGAGCTCACGCTGCAATGCAGGTGTATAAGATTCCTGATGGAAGACACGATGACTTAACGTGACTTTTTCCACCTGAATAAATCCCCGATATAAAAACTCACGGGCCTCTATCCTAAAATCTTTTTTATTATAAGAGGCTTGTTTAATAATATTCATAACTCAGAAAAGGATGAAATAACTTATTTTTTTCATCCTATCTGAGATTTTTATGAAAACAACTGTTTTTTTTACGGTTTTACACCTTGTGGTACAATTTTTGACCAGAGCTGTGGAAATCGTTTTTCATCTGCTTAAGGCCGGCTTCAATCTCTGCCTGCGTTACAGCCGGGGTTCCATCAGCAGATAACTGGCTGGCATAATCCCGCACATTCTGGGTGATTTTCATTGAACAGAACTTTGGTCCGCACATTGAGCAGAAGTGAGCCGATTTATGTGCCGCTTTGGGCATGGTTTCATCATGCATGCTGCGTGCTGTGTCCGGATCTAGACTCAAGTTAAACTGATCTTCCCAACGGAATTCAAAGCGGGCTTTGGACAGGGCATTGTCACGCGCTTGTGCTCCCGGATGACCTTTGGCCAAGTCGGCAGCATGTGCGGCAATCTTGTAGGTAATGATGCCGTCTTTCACATCTTTCTTGTTCGGCAAGCCTAAATGTTCTTTCGGTGTCACATAGCAAAGCATTGCCGTACCGTACCAGCCAATCATCGCGGCACCAATGGCCGAGGTAATATGGTCATAACCCGGTGCGATATCTGTGGTTAACGGCCCAAGGGTATAGAAAGGGGCTTCCTTACAGACTTCCAGTTGTAGGTCCATATTTTCCTTGATCATATGCATCGGTACATGCCCCGGACCTTCGATCATTACCTGTACATCATGTTCCCAGGCACGATGCGTTAGTTCACCCAAAGTGCGCAGTTCAGCAAATTGTGCTTCGTCATTGGCATCCTGAATACAGCCCGGACGTAAGCCATCCCCGAGACTGAAAGACACATCATAGGCTTTCATGATTTCACAAATTTCATCGAAATGAGTATAGAGGAAGTTTTCCTGATGATGTGCCAGACACCACTGTGCCATGATCGAACCACCACGTGACACAATACCAGTCAGACGATTCGCGGTCAGTGGTACATAACGCAATAACACACCGGCATGAATCGTGAAGTAATCCACGCCCTGTTCAGCCTGTTCAATCAAGGTATCTTTAAAGATTTCCCAGGTTAGGTCTTCAGCTACACCGTTGACTTTTTCTAGTGCCTGATAAATTGGTACGGTACCGATTGGCACTGGAGAGTTACGGATAATCCATTCACGGGTTTCATGGATGTTTTGACCAGTCGACAGATCCATAATCGTATCGGCACCCCAGCGGGTCGCCCAGGTCATTTTTGACACTTCTTCTTCAATACTTGAACCTAGTGCGGAGTTCCCGATATTGGCATTGATTTTCACCAGGAAATTGCGCCCGATGATCATTGGTTCCAGTTCAGGGTGATTGATATTGGCAGGAATAATGGCACGGCCTGCAGCGACTTCCTGACGGACAAATTCAGGGGTGATTTCCTGTAAATTTTTGGCACCAAAATTCTGTCCCGGATGCTGGCGCATATCGGTCCCTTCCAGCTGACACAAGTTTTCCCGAATCGCGATATATTCCATTTCCGGCGTAATAATGCCCTGTTTGGCATAGTGCATCTGGGTCACATTCTGGCCAAGTTTAGCCTGGCGTGGTTTCTGGATATGGGCAAAGCGGATATTGGCAGTACGGATATCGCGCAGACGTTGGCGACCAAACTCAGAACTTAAATCATCCAGCATTTCTGTGTCATTACGCTGTTCAATCCAGCCTTCACGCAGATTTGGTAGGCCTTTATTCAGATCAATTTCAACATTTGGATCGGTATAAACCCCTGAAGTGTCATAGACCATCAAAGGTGCATTATATTCACCGCCCAGACCAGTCGGGGTTTCGCTGAGAGAAATTTCCCGCATCGGCACCTGAATATCAGGACGTGAGCCTTGTAGATAGACTTTACGGGAAGCAGGCAGAATGCGGGTCAGATCACGCGCTTCCTGTTCGTGTGGAGTAAGGGGAGTTTCAGAAGAAAGATTCGTTAACTGGCTCATTGCAATGATCCTTATGAATGACATCAACGAATCAAGCACGACCAAAAACGTGGACAGAATTATCTGGGAGTAGATAAAACAAGGGTAGTCGTTTTTAGATGGCTTGATTCCTACGCAGGTATTAACCTGATCAGGTTCAACGGTACTCACTATCAAATGGCCGAAAAGGCTGATTTAAGTGATCTCAGCGAGTTATTACTCGCGCTCCGTCAAGCGAGGCTAAATCTTAGCTTAGTTGGTATTTAAAAAGTAGCTTTAAATTGGGAGGAGTTGCTGATTTTCGGCTATCTCATCGATTTTTAAGAAAAGATTGTTTTAAAGACAGATGGCATCTTTAAAGCAGTCTTTACCATAGTTCTGTGAGGGTGGGGTGACTTGAGCATAATATAAAATCTGTTCAGTGCTGGAACGGTCACGATATTCCGCAGCTAAGGCACGCTGACGCTGTTCAGGATTCATGTCCAGAAACTCTAAAAATAATTGCGCCTGTGTCGATAACTTGGATTTCTGACCACGCGCTAGACCAATAATAGTTTCCAGATGGCTGGTTTCTACTGAATAACGGTCACGATAATCCTCAGAGATTGGCGATTGCTCGCTGCCTCTGAACAGGAAATAAGTATATTGTTTCAGCAGATATTCGGCATCGCGCTGATAGCTACTTTTCGGATAAGTTTGCAGATAATCTTCCCAGAATAAAGCGCGAGCGGCAATATTGGCAGCTTCAAGCTGTAAGCGTTTTTCGACCAAGACCGGTTCCATATTCTGCTCAGCCAGATTTTCAATAAATACCTTTTCGGCAGCTGGTAAATACGGCGCAAAGATACGTACCAGATATTCCGGACTACGACGATATTGTAGCGTGCCATTGCCCTGATCTAAGAGTTCTACATAGGCCTGACCTTTATGCTTCAATAAATACTGGTCGCGTGTGGTCAACTGTTCAAAGTGGCTTTGCTGAATAGTAGGATGCTGAGCCATATCCAGAGCATATTGCTCGAAAGCACGTTGTTGGAATTCGGTACGTTCCACATGCAGGAAGCGTTGATACATTTCTGTGGAACGCTGCATCAGGTGTTTCTGCTCGGCCAGTTCCATGAGCGGCAGACACACTTTAAGGTCCTGATTAATCTGTTCCAGGGCAAAAGTGGTGCGCTGTTCATTAATCTGGGACATGTTTTTTTCAATATTTTCACACATGAGGGTGAAATCGTTCGCGGGAGATTGAACGGTTTTAACCTCGGCCTGTTCCATTTCAACTTGCGGTTCTGAGGATTGCTGGCATCCGCCTACGAACAGCAAACTGCTGAAAACAAAACAAACTTTGAATATCGAATGAATTCGCGTTAACACTATGCTTCAGGACTCTATATAGATGAAATCAGAAATAACTGCCTTACTGGGAGCTATATTGTATAGATCTAATTCAAGTTCTATGTGTAGTATTGTGAATGGCTTTGTTAAGCTAGGATGCAGGAAGGGGAAAATAGGAGGAATATTGAATAAAATCGTGGATCTATAAGAGAAAATTAATAAAAGTCATACGTAAAAAATCAAAAGAAATCTTTAGTATTGCTGGGTTTAAAGCGCCTTAATCTGATGATTGAAATGGCTGTAGGGGTGAAAACTATAAAATGAAATTAAAACTCATCGTCAGTGCCTGTTTATTGGGTGTCAGTCCGACACTGTTTGCGCTGGATCTGCTTGAAGCTTATCAGCGTGCCCAGCAGAATGATCCGAACTGGCAGGCGAATCTGTTGCAATACCAGTCGGACCAGCTCAATCTGGGCATTGCCAGCGGAAATTTATTGCCGACTGTGACTTTATCTGGAAATGTGACCCGTAAAAACCAGTCTGCTGATAATTCATCGATAGAAGGTTTGCCTGCCGAATTTGGGGAATTACAGGGTTCGAGTACGACCACGCGTCAGATTGCAGTTACTGCACGTCAGCCATTGTTTCGCTGGGATGCTTGGCAGGGTTATAAGCAGGTCAAAACCTCGGTAGAACTTAGTGAAGTTAATTTACGTCTGCAAAAGCAGCAGCATATTTTGCAGGTGGCAGAAGCCTATTTTAATGTTTTACGTCAGCAGTCTTTAACCACAGCTTATTTACAGGAAGAGCAGGCTTTATCAGAACAGTTAAGGATGATGAATGCCAAACTTCGAGAAGGGCTCGTGGCGAGAAGTGATGTCAGTGAAGCCAATGCCCAATATCAGAGTGCGCAAGCTAACCGGATTTCTACACAGGTGCAGTTGGTTCTAGCTCAGGAACAGTTGGCTCAGTTGATTGGACCTTATCAGGAAAATCTGGCGGTTCTGCGTGAGGATTTCCAGTTCCAGAAACCTGTTCCGAGTAATATCGGTTCCTGGACCGAACTGGCACAAAACCAGAATCTGGAAATTCTACAGGCCCGTTTGCAGAAACGCTATTCGGAAGATGCCAAGCGGGTAGAGCAGGCGGCTCTCTATCCTCAGGTTGAAGCCGTCGGAACCTATGGCTATTTAAAGCAGACTCCTGAAACAGTGTTATCAACCAATGGGGATTTTGACCAGATTGGCGTCGAGGTCAACTGGAACCTGTTTACCGGGGGCCGAACCCAAAAAAGTATTCGTCAGGCCGGCGTAAATGTGCAGCGAAGTGAAGCCCAACTGGATGCTGCCATTCGCAAAGCCAACACCGATGTCAAACAGTCTTATCTGCAGGTAGAAACGGATGAGGCCAAGCTGAATGCACGTAAAGCAGCGATGCAGTCTTCAGATATCGTTTCTCAAGCTTCCAGAGCTCAATATCAGGAAGGTTTAAAAACCATGGTGGATGTATTGCTGGCGCAGCGTAATGCCTTCTCTGCCAAGACTGACTATCTGAATGCCAAATATGATTATTTGCTGCATGTACTGCAATTACAGGCTTCAGTAGGACAATTGACAGAAAAGGAACTGGCAGAGATGAATGCCTGGCTCATTGAATATGACCGTTCTTAAAGACGACTAATGAGTTGTCATCAAACTTTCATGATGGTCATGCTTTAATGACATTTCATGATGTGTTCTTGCCTTTTCCTGTTCTGGAGTAGATTTCCTTGAGTCCCAATAATCCTGTGCTCAGTCATCATATTTCTTCGCAATTCAATGAAGAATTGCAGGATGTAAATACCAAGTTCATGACCATGGGTGGCATGGTAGAACAGCAGGTAGCCAATGCCATTCATGCGCTGCTGGATACAGATGCTGCCATGGCGGTCGATGTGCAGTTTCAGGACAATATTGTGAACCGCCTGGAAGGTGAAATTGATGAGGCACTCACCCTGATTTTGGCTCGCCGTCATCCTGCTGCTATTGATCTGCGCATGGTGCTTGCCATGTCCAAGGCCAATACCGATCTGGAACGGATTGGAGATGAAGCATCGAAAATTGCCCGTATTGCCCAGACTTTGTGTGAAGAGGGTGGTTCACCACGCGGTTATATGGAAACCCGACATATTGGTAACCAAGTTCGAGTGATGATTCATGATGCATTGGATGCCTTTGCTCGTCTGGATGTAGACCAAGCGCTGCGCGTGATGCAGGCCGATGCCGACATTGACCGGGAATATCAGTCCGCTACCCGTACTTTAATGACCTATATGATTGAAGATCCACGGCATATTAGTCGGGTGATTAATGTACTTTGGGTACTACGTTCGCTGGAACGCATTGGAGATCATGCACGTAATATTTCGGAACAGGTCATTTATATGGTCAAGGGCCTGGATGTACGGCATAGCAGTGTCGAAGAAATTGAGCAAAAATTTCAACGTTAATTAAAACTAAATAATAGTAAAAAGCCTGCATTATGTAGGTTTTTTTATTTCAAAAATATGTTCTTGATATTGTGAAAGCTAGACAGGATAGGTGTTCCCTAATATTGCTATGAGAAAAATCACATAAATAACAATTACTAATAAGCTTTATAAATTTAATTAAAAGAAATGTGAACTATTTATCAAAAAACATACAAAAGTTGTATATAACTTAGCAAAATGCGGGTTGATTTATGAAAATGGAATCATTTTCAGAAAGTGAAAAGATTTTTTCATGTGCTCATCAAACCTATAGATAAGAAAGAAAAACGAAGCTCTTTTGTTATCAGTCACATACTTCTGGTCTAAACCTAACCCTGCATTCATTTACTCAGTGAAATTATATATTTAAGAGAAAATTCATGATCATTGATGAAAGTCAAAGAGAAGCTTCCCGAATTTATTTTTCTGTGCAGTTAAAGTTTGTGATCGCGTTAATGGGTGCGTGTTTTTGGACCGTATTTTCCATCTGGATTGCTCAGGACTGGTTGCATGATTTGAGCAGCTATATCGGTTATTTTTGGGCTATTTTCCTGATCTATGGTATTGCCATTATTCCAGGATTTATGAACTCATTTGCGGCATTAAGCCTGATGATGGACAGACGCCCTAAACGCCAGCCATTAGCAGTTTATCCAGGGATTACCATGTTGGTGGCTGCTTACAATGAAGCCGCGTCAATTGAAGACACTTTGGTCAGTATTAACCAGCAAAAATATCCGGGAAAATTACAGGTTATTGTGATTAATGATGGTTCTCAGGATGAAACCGCAGAGATTGTCCGCAAAGCAGAATCAAGATTTCCCTGGCTGACTTTACTAGATTTAAAGCAAAATGCAGGGAAGGCGCATGCCTTAAATGAAGGCCTGAAACTTGCCGAACATGATCTGGTGATTACCGTCGATGCGGATTCTTATCTCCATCGTATTGCTCTGATTAATATTGTTGAGCGCTATGTGGCAGATCCTCCAAATACACGTGCGGTTGCAGGTAAAATTCTGGTACGTAATTCGCGTACCAATCTGCTGACCAAAACCCAGGAATGGGATTATTTTCTGGGTATCTCGGCAACCAAACGCCTGCAATCTCTTTATCAGGGAACTCTGGTAGCGCAAGGTGCTTTCTCTATTTATGACCGTAATGCCCTGATTGAAGTCGGCGGCTGGCCTGAATGTGTAGGTGAAGATATTGTACTGACCTGGGCCTTGTTAAATGCAGGTTATCGGATTGGCCATTGTGAGGATGCCTGCCTGTTTACCAATGCACCGACGACGCTTAAAGTGTTTGTTAAACAGCGTCAGCGTTGGGCTCGTGGCATGATTGAGGCATTCATTAAACATCCTAGTATTTTAATGTGGGTAGAGAGTACTTCAACCCAGAAGATTATCAAGAATCGATGTTCGCTCTTGGTTGGCGTCAGCGCTTTGCTGGCTGGTCTGCAGGCTTAACGGCAGGCTTTGGCCGAGAAAAAATCAATCAGGATCCGAGCCAGTCTACCCGGCTATTTGAGCTTAATGTACAAAGTCCTGTTCGTGGCTCGCAATTTCTGCGGATGAATGCCGGATATAACCGCAGTGCTTCTTTCTATGGTCCGAATTACGATTATCGTTATATCAGGGGTGAATGGATTATGCGGTTTTAGCACTGGATGATGAATCTTGATTTTAAGCGGTCTTTAAAGACCGCTTTTCTTTTTTAGAGATAGTTTGATGAAGAGCTAACTATGCGTTTCTTCCTCTGCATCATCTTCAAAAGTCTTGGCAATTTTTTCAATATTCAGGCTCTTCGCCATTGCATCAAAAATTTCCTTATATACGCCGTCCTGATGATAAAGCGCCTCATGTTCACCGTGTTCGGCAATACAACCTTCTTTCATCACATAGGTATAGTCTGCATCAATAATTTGAGACAGGCTATGTGAAATAATAATCACGGTACGGCCTTGCTTGATTTGATCCAGACTCTGTTTAATCTGTTCGGTCGCAATGGCATCTAGACTTGCCGTTGGTTCATCCAGAAAAATAATTGGCGGGTTTTTAAGGAACATCCGTGCGATGGCAATCCGCTGTTGCTGACCGCCGGACAGTTGCAGGGCATCGGAATCATAGCTGTCCGGTAGCTTTAAAATCTGTTCATGAATCGAGGCTTTTTGAGCAGCTGCAATCACCTCATCCATACTGGCATTGGTTTTGCCATAACGGATATTGTCAAAAATCGTGCCCTGGAAAATATGGTTTTTCTGTAGTACCAATCCGATATGATCACGCAGATATTGAGTGTCATAATCTTTTAAGTCGATCCCATCCAGCTTGATCTGGCCTTCCTGTGGTTCATAAAATTTATCCAGTAGGCTGATCAAGGTTGATTTTCCCGCTCCCGATAATCCCACCAGTGCGGTAATGGTATTGGGGCGGATTTCCATATTGATATCTTTTAAAGCATGATGCCCATTCGGATAATAAAAATTCACGCCACTTAGCTCAAATCGGCCTTCAACTGGCGGTTTTTGCTGTCCGCTTTGCTCAATTTCAGCATCTGCTTCCAGAATATTAAAGAAGCTTTCTGAATAAATCATGGCATCATTCACTTCATCATAAATCCGGTGCAACGACCGAATCGGGGCAGAGACGTTATTAAAGAGCAGCACATGGTACATGATCATGCCGATACTCATCTGTCCATCCAGTACAAAATAGGAAGTCAGAATAATAATCAGCACTATGCCGATCTGTTCAATAAAGGTTTTTAAGCCATCAAACAGGAAGCTGGTTTGCCGGGTTTTCATCTGGTTATCGGTCAGTTCACGCTGCAAGCTCAGCTGCTTGTCTGATTCAATTGATTCCCGGTTAAAGGATTTGATGACTGTAATTGAATTGATGATACTGAGAATCCCTTGGCTCTTTTTTTCCCGGCCATCTCTCAGACTACGGCGCCATCCACCAAGTTTTTGTGCCTGTTTATAGGTGAGCCAGAAGTAGATCGGTACAATCGCCGTGGCGACCAGCCCGACATAAAAATTGGCGTAGTACATCAATCCGAGCGCGACAATTGCACTGGTAAATAGAGGAAAAATATCAATGAAAAAGATCTGGACCAATCGGGTGAGGGAGCCAATTCCGCGGTCAATCCGGGTCTGTAATTTTCCAGCCTGATTATTATCCTGATTAAAAAATGCCAGCCGGTATTTTAAAAACTTTTCAATAATGCCTTGAGCCAGATCTTGGGAAATAAAAATCCGCAGCTTTTCTCCATAAAACTTCTGCCCAAACTGTACCAGCGCATTCACCACTTCCTTACCGAGTAAAATGGCAGAGATAGTGATCAGGATATGCCAGCCTTCATCTAGCCCTTGTCCTTGTTCCAGCAGTGCATTGATGCTATCGACTGCATATTGCAGGGTCAGTGCATTGACCTGAGCAGTAAAGGAACCGATCAGGGTCAGAATGAGGGTCGCAATCACCAGGAGCCGATAAGGGCTGACAAAGGGACGAAGTTTTAAAAACAGCTGCCATAAATTCATAAGCAATTATTTTTATTGTCAAAGTTGAATTTAGTCTAGGCAGGAATAGAGGTACTCACAAGAGTAAATGTTGTATTTATTTGTGAAATTAGATTGTAATTTCTCTGGATAAGTCTCAATCTTTTCAGAAAGATACTGAAATTTTTAGACTGATTTTAAAATGACTTTGGACCTGTTTGCGCCAGAACCTCAAATGAATTTATTACCCTTTGATGGGGTGGTAGAGGATTATGGCCAGATTTTAAATGAGCAGCAGAGCCAGCAATATTTACAGCATTTTTTAGCTCATCTGGCCTGGCAAGCGGATGAAGTCACTTTATTTGGCAAGCATTATATTACTGGGCGAAAAGTCGTCTGGTATGGCGATGAACACTATCAATATCATTATTCCGGAAGTTCCAAACAAGCCCATATCTGGACACCGGGGCTATTTCGGTTAAAGCAGTATATTGAAAAATTAGTGGGCCATTCCTTTAATTCCTGTCTGGCCAATTTATATGAAGATGGTTCGCAAGGTCTGGGCTGGCATAGTGATGATGAAGCGGCTTTATATCAGGGAACGTCACAGGAAAATGTGATTGCATCCCTCAGTTTGGGGGCAACCCGCAAGATGAGCTTTAAACACAAAACAGAGAATGAAACAGTAGATCTGCTTTTACAAAGTGGTCAGTTGATTGTGATGCGAGGACAGACCCAACACTACTGGAAACATTGTATCCGGAAAACGACTCGGGTTTTAGAACCTAGAATTAACCTGACCTTTCGTTATTTTTTTCCTTAGTTAAATCTCTTCATAAAATAAAAAATATTAGTCCATTCGTATTTAAAGTTCTTTCTCCCTCAGGGAGAAAGTTAGGATAAGGAAATTTTTTTGGTCATTGTTGAATGATTAAAAATGAATGATGAAGATACTTTATTATTTTTAGGTTGAAAGTATCCCAATGAACTAAAAAACCCGAATCGCGGATAAAAAATTGACTTGAAAAATAAGAGGACTAGAGCCATCAGTTGAGTTACCACACAAAACTTAAAACTCTAGTCCCGATGTTTAATAGTACCGAATTATTTTGTGTAATTGATGATTTCTTTCTTAAATTTGAAGCAACCTACTGGAATTTCCTTAAACAAAGTCGTCGTTTCTCCAGAGTCCGAACCGCTCACTTGAGTATCTCAGAAATCACTTTTATCGCGATCTGGT
>NZ_VPDX01000022.1:0-54869 GCF_013417475.1 Acinetobacter sp. YH12249
CTGGCGACCATAGCAAGAGTGAACCACCTGATCCCTTCCCGAACTCAGAAGTGAAACCTCTTAGCGCTGATGGTAGTGTGGGGTCTCCCATGTGAGAGTAAGTCATCGCCAGCTCATTATTCCAAAAAGCCCTCTGCTCATGCAGGGGGCTTTTTTTATGCGTGAAATAAAGATGAAATAGAAAAAGGCTTAAATAAATTTAAGCCTTTTTTGAATCTATCTATTTATTGATCTGCAGCGATAATGGACTGTGTGGCATTCTTCAGCATATACAGGGCCTGACCCAATAAAATGTCTTTTTCAGCTAAAGTGACCAGAATAAGAGGGTGTTTCGGTGCTGCAACTGCTGTCAAAATGGCTTTTCCATTTTCTGCATCCAAAGTAATACTCTGACAGCCAGTAAGATGGATCTCTTTAGTAAATGCAGAAACTATCGCTAAAATCGAACTGTTCACAGCAGCAAGCTTGCTATTGTTATAGTTGTCTTTCTTATGAATTGTGGCCAATTCAGACCCATCTGTTGAGCAGACCATTACATAATATACGCCACGAATATTGCTAATGATCTCCTGAATTTGCTGTTTGGCATGCTGAACGAGGGCTTCGGGGGCTTGACGTCTTTCTTGTATAGTAAGCATGCTTTAATCCTTAGCTCATGAGGTTATGGTTGACTTCGATTGAAGTAATGAGGGCTTCTAAGAGAAGCAAGATGTCGTCTTTTTGACGAGCATCTACAAAAAAGAGGGGGGTATAGAGATCCTGCTGGATCAGCCAGTCCTTATAAATCTGGGTAAAATGAGGGCTTTCAAGATCACTGTGCGTAATCTCAATGGCAATATTATGGGTATATTCCTGGAATACTTCGATATAGCTTTCCAGTTCTTGGATCGGATCACTCACTGTATGATCAATAAGGATAATGGCACCTAGTGCGCCTTGACAGATGACAGGTCAGATAAAGTCAAAGCGACTTTGTCCAGGCGTCCCATACAGGCCAATTTTGGTTCCATCTTCTAATGTAATTTCACCATAATCAATTCCTACCGTGGTTTCCATTTTTGAATGACTGCGGTCGTCAGTATTCAGTGCCTCAGTGAGTAGCACTGATATATCAGATAAGGAACGTATTGCGGCTGTTTTACCTGCGCCCATGGAGCCCGCAAAAACGATTTTATATTGTTGTAAAATCATAAGTATTTACTTTATTAAAATCCAAATTTAAATCGAAGCTTTCCAAAAAAGCTTTTAATGAAATTTTGCTGTTCTGTTCTTTCAACTGGCTCAGTGGTGCGATAGCGACTTTCCCAAGCATTAATTTTTTCAATATTTCCCGAAGCCATACTGGCTGCGATAAATTGTCGAAGCGTAAGTAAGGAAATCGCATGTTGCTCAGCAATTTTTGAAATTTTAGCGCCTTGAATAAAGCAGGCAGATATCTGAAAAATACGTTTTTTATGCAGCGAATGAGCCGGCTTTGGCCAGTAGTGAATTTTATAGTGATCATCTTCAGGTGCGATCTGAGCAAAACTAGGCGAGTTCCAGAAAAAATTCCATAACCAGTCTTGGAGAATCTGCGTTTCTCTACGTGTAACTTTTAAGAGGTCGCTAGTAGATGCAAAGTCATATTGAAAAGAAAAGTCTGTGCTTGTTTCAGCCCGGTCTTTGTTTAACCAGGCCAGATTTTTCGCTGAGTCAATGATGGCAATGGTGCCATGCTGATCATAGAGATGTAATTTACCTTTTTCAGGATACAACATCTCTTTAAAAAAGTTAATCGTGTAAGGATGGTCAGAAGATTGCTGGATCTGAATGGGGGCTGAAAATATAGGCTCTTCTATTTCTGAGGTAGTTACTGAATTAAGGACGTTTTGCTCAAACCAGTGCTTGAGAATTTGTGTGTTTTGCAGGGGTAAAGCGAGCGTATTATTTATAATCTGGTTCGAATATTGAGCATTTTTAGAGATACATAAATAAGGGCATTTTTGGTTTTTGAGAACACGTTGGATACCCTCTGTTTCAAGAAAGTATTCATACACCAACAGGCAATCGAGATGAGGATCGGAAGCAGTGTTCCATTGCAGGATAAAATGATCAGGAGTGATGTGCTGTAAAGTCTTTTTTAGTTCATCTGCATCGTGAATACTTAAACCTGCTATTCCAATATGAATATAATGCCTATGCATTTTAAGTCTCGATTAAAGTTTATATTTTATTGGGTGAAGCGCATAAGGATCCCCTTTATTGCATGAAATAAAGGGGAAAACTGTGTATTAGCTAAAGTCTAAGCCTTGTTCAAAAGATTTAAGCTCATGACGAGCCATAGCCAGGTTTGCTTTAGAACGATCCAGTACAAGATACAGGAATACATTATTATTCTTTTCGAGTGGGCGAATGAGATGATATTGCTTACCCAGCGTAATCAGAATATCTTCAATCGAGTCATTCAGGTTTAATGAATTCGCTACACGGCGTTTTGCGCGAACCACTTCTGTATTGCCGGCTGCTGCAAGTTCAAGATCGATATTGCCACCACCTTGAGTTGCTAAAGCCAAGCCGCTTTCACCATCAGCTAATGCTGCAGCAACGAAACCATCAATGTCTGTAAGTGTATCTTAGGTTACCTTAGCCATAATTATTTCCCTGTTATAAAAATAGTTGATGCGATAGTTGTATTTGATGAAGTTCGAATATTATCTTTTTCATTCAAATTCATTATAAAAATGGGGGAGTAAATTACAATTGAAATAAAAACCATATAAAATTTAATGTTTTACTTTATATCTTAATTTTTAACTTGTACTTTTTAATTATGTGATGCGTTTATCTTTTTATTTAAGGATATGTGAAATGATTTTGTGATTATTTTTTAATCTATAATCTCACCTTAATCTAAAAGATGTAATAAAATATTTTGAATGGATTATGGAACTAATTAGGTAAAAATTTCAGTTGAAAAAATAGATTCACTTCATTCCCTGATAAATTTAAAGAATAAAAAAAGCCAATATCTCATTGGCTTTTAGTAAAACTAAATTTTTGAGGTTGAAGTAGTTATGCAAATACGCGTAATACTGCTTCAATCAATACCCAAAGAATCGCAAGCGCAACCACTGGCTCAACGATTTTTGCCCAGGTTGGTGTTTCTACAACAGCAACTTCTTCAACATCATGATGCTGGCTATTTTGATGAACCATTTGGCTAAACTCCTTCATTGATGCTTCTAATGATAGCTCTTCTTCATGAATTGGTTTAGAGCCTTTGAGTTCTGTTAGGTTATTTGTTGTCCAAACCCAATCATCTGCCTGCCCAGACAAATGTTCAATTTGTCCTTTCAACAGCTCTTGGATACTGGTCTGATTATGATTGCCAGTATCATGTAACTGCTTTAATTCAGTCAGCTGAAAATGGAAAATTTCAGACGTGAGCTGCTCCAGCTCGGGTTTCGGTAAAGTTGACTTGTTTTCCACTCGGGTAGTCAGGTGACGGGCGATTTCCAGAATATAAAGTTTATCTGGATGCTTGATTTCATTATATATTTTTTGCGGATTGTTACGCCATTCGCTAATCAGTTTGCCTAAAGTGAGAGCATTGATTTCTGAAATATATTTACGTCTTTCTTCTTTTGTATAGCCTTGTAGAAGCTCAGGCTTTTGAGTTTCTATCTGTTCAACAAAATATTGTACTAAATCAAAAGCCATTCACTTACTCCATTATTTTTAATCTAATAACCTTAGGGTTGGTTTTTTCTTTGCGGGTTCAGGCTGTTCTTCAGTGCTTGATTTTAAAGCATCTTCATCACTTTGTGTATGCTCATATTCATTTGGATCAAAGAATAATCCTTGACCATTTTCACGTGCATAGATCCCGAGGACTGCTGCCATCGGTACATAGATATCACGTGATACACCACCAAAACGTGCTGAGAAGGTGATGGCTTCATTATCCATATTCAGCGCATGAACTGCATGAGGCACAATATTCAGGACAATCTGGCCATCTTTAATAAACTGCTCGGGTACCATGGTGTTTGGACGTGTAGCATCGACCAGCAGATAAGGCGTCATATTGTTATCGCAAATCCACTCATAGATTGCACGTGCCATATAGGGACGAGTAGGACTTAAGTTGAATTCTTGTTCAGACATGATGTTTCTCTACAGATTTGATTTGTTCTTGGTAGCGGTTTTTTTCCTGCAAGGTCATGGATTTTGCAAATGCAGGACGGCTAAAAACTCGCTGGCAATATAAATAAAATGGACGACATTGTTGTCGAGGTAATTCTACTCCCATGCTTTTAAGTCGAATGAAAATGGGAGCCAGCATGCAATCCAAGATGCTGAAATGTTCCGACATAAAATAAGGGAAATGCTGGAACAGGGGCGTTAATGAAATCAGGATATCATGCAACTGTTTTTGAGCCTTCACTTTGGCTGCAGTATCCAGAGTATCCGGATGACATAGCATAATATCGGCCAGTTTGAGCCAGTCATTTTCAAAACGCCAGATATATTGTCGCTGTTCCGCACGAGGCATGGGAGCATCTGCATAGAGCTTGTTCTGGCGGTAACGATCGTCTATATATTCGGAAATGATGCTGGTATTGAATAATTTTAAATCATTTTCAATCAGCATGGGCAGCTGGTTATAAGGATTGAGGCTGGCCAGATCTTCATCATCACTATCGACCAGGATCAGGTTATATTTAATCTGCTTTTCGGCAAGTACGTAGCGAATCCAATGGGAACGAAAGTCATCGGCATGGCTATATAAGGTGAGTCCTTGAAGTGGCGCGCTTTCGACTGACATAAATCCTGATTAAGTTCTAATGAATAGACTAGGATACTAAAAATCAACCTAAAAAGCACGAAGCATAAAAAGCCAATTGGACTAAGGCAGGGTAGAGTAGAGAAAAAAATGAAAGGAGCAGAACAACATGATCATGAATTTTGGCTTAATCATTCTGTTTATTATCATCGGTGTTGCGAATTATTATCTGACCAAATCCTTCTGGTGTCATGAAGGGGTATGGGGTAAGGATGTGCATGAACAATGACAATAAAAATAATATTAAGTGGTCATTTTAAAACCATAAAAAAACCCTGGAATAAACCAGGGTTTTTTGTCCGATTCGGTAAACGAATTAACGTTTAGAGAATTGAGGACGTTTACGAGCTTTACGTAAACCAAGTTTCTTACGTTCAACTTCACGAGCATCACGAGTAACGAAACCAGCTTGACGAAGAGCAGGTTTAAGAGTTTCGTCAGAAGCGATCAGTGCACGAGTAATACCGTGACGGATAGCGCCTGCTTGACCACCGATACCACCACCAGCAACAGTGATGTAAAGGTCATATTTCTCAGTCGCTTCAAGAAGCTCTAGAGGTTGACGAACAACCATACGAGCAGTCTCACGACCGAAGTATTGTTCTAAAGAACGGTTGTTGATTACGAGTTTACCAGTACCAGCAGATAGGAAAACACGTGCAGTTGCGGTCTTACGGCGACCTGTACCATAGTTAGTAGCCATGTGCTGTATCCCTTAGATGTCCAAAACTTGTGGCTGTTGAGCAGTATGTGGATGCTCAGTACCAGCGTACACTTTCATTTTTTTGATCATTGCATAACCAAGAGGACCTTTTGGCAACATGCCTTTTACAGCGCGTTGGAAAATTTCTTCTGGTTTGTGAGCAACTAATTTTTCAAAATTAGTTTCACGAATACCACCAGGGAAACCAGTATGGCGATAGTATTTCTTGTCAAGTGATTTGTTACCAGTCACTTGAACTTGCTCAGCATTGATAACAACGATGTAATCACCAGTGTCAACGTGAGGAGTATAAGAAGTTTTATGCTTACCGCGTAAACGACGAGCGATTTCAGTCGCGAGACGACCTAAAGTTTTGCCAGAAGCATCAACAACGTACCAGTCGTGTTGAACTTCAGCTGGCTTAGCGCTGAGAGTTTTCATTAAACCACTACCTATTATAGTTGGTTTGGACTATGGAAGCTGTCCAAACAAAAGGAGACCGAATTCTACCCGAAAGCCGGGAGAACCACAATGAAAATATAAAATTTCAAGCGCTGTATTTTACAACGTCTTTCAATAAATGACCAGTAGGATTTTTAGCCTATAAACACATATGCTTAATCATTAAATAATAAAATGGACCTAAGACTAGGGGCGCATCTTTGTATGAATGAACACGGTTGTTTTTTAATATGTATTTCTTTAACAAATGGCCTGTCTTCGAGTCTACCTAGGTTTGCCTTCTAAACTGGAGGTAATCCTCCCTGAAAATGCCAAAAGCTAAACATGTCGAGTATTGAGATGATTGCCCGAAACTCTTTATAGGGTTCATTGATGTCAGTCCGGTTTTATCTCTCTTTAATATAATGAGAAAGGTACAGTATTATTTGAATAAACATCATCTAAACCTTTATCTAGAACTTTCCCTGTGAAATTTGTACTAAAATAAGGACAATTGATAATACAGAAGAAAGTCATGCTGCCTTTATATATTACCAGTGGTGAACCTGCCGGAATTGGTCCAGATATCTGCCTGAGTTTGGCGGATCGTATTGATGAACGTCCATTGGTGGTACTTGCCGATCTGGAAATGCTCCGTCAACGGGCGCAGCAGTTAAAACTTCTGGTTGAACTGATTGAATATACAGGGCAAACGACTTCTTCAGAAAAAGGTCAGCTTTATGTCGAGCACGTGCCTTTAAAAGAGCCGGTAGTACTAGGACAGCTGAATAGCCATAATGCCGCTTATGTACTGGAGCAGCTACGTCGTTCAGCTGAATATGCTATGACGAATAAAAGCGTGGGTGTAGCGACTGCACCAGTGCAAAAGTCGGTAATTAATGATGCAGGCATCCATTTTAGCGGTCATACCGAGTATTACCAGGAATTCGCAGGTGTACCGCGTGTGGTGATGATGTTAGCAACCAAAACCTTGCGCGTGGCTTTAGCAACCACACATCTTCCACTTCGTGCAGTTGCTGATGCGATTACTCCGGAACGCCTGCATCAGGTGATTAATATCCTGATTCACGACCTGAAATCCAAATTCAAAATTGAACATCCGCATATTCTGGTCTGTGGTTTAAACCCACATGCAGGTGAGGGCGGTTATCTGGGGATGGAAGAGATTGAAGTCATCAATCCAGTACTGGAGACTTACCGTACTCAAGGTATCAATATGAGCCTGAGCTTGCCTGCAGATACTTTATTTACTCCTGAAAACCTGACAGATGCCGATGCTGTTCTGGCGATGTATCACGATCAGGGTTTACCTGTGTTAAAATCTCAGGGCTTTGGTGAAGCCATCAATATTACTTTGGGCTTACCGTTTATCCGAACTTCTGTCGATCACGGCACAGCACTCTCCCTCGCAGGTACAGGCTTTGCGAAAAGCTCAAGCTTACATGTGGCTGTGGATTTGGCGCTGGATTTAGCGCGTCAATGATCTCGTCTTTATTACACGTTGGAAATGTCTATGTATCAGATTAATGCCTTAAACCCAAAAGATGAAGGGCATCACACGCGTAAGCGTTTTGGTCAAAACTTCTTACATGACCAACGTGTCATTGCTAAAATTGTGCGTTCGGTAAATCCGCGTGCAGGCGAAAATATTGTTGAAATTGGTCCGGGTCTGGCTGCTTTGACATCACCTTTAATTGGTGAATGTGATGCCTTAACCGTACTTGAGCTGGACCGTGACTTGGCCGCTGGTTTGCCGGGTCGTGTGCCGCATCCTGAACGTTTAACCATTATTGAAACAGATGCGCTGAAATACGATTTCACCAATTTGTTTGAAGAAGGTCGTCCGTTACGTGTAGTCGGAAACCTGCCTTATAACATTTCGACACCGCTGTTGTTCCATCTCCTGGAATTTGGTGACAAAGTCAAAGACATGCATTTCATGCTGCAAAAAGAAGTGGTGGATCGTATTACAGCTTCACCGAACACCAAAGAATATGGCCGTTTATCGGTCATGATTCAGTATTACTGTAAACCGACTTTTCTGTTTGAAGTGCCACCAGGCTCTTTCAATCCGCCACCAAAAGTGACTTCTGCCGTGTTCCGTTTGGAGCCGTACGATGTAAAACCGATCGTGGCAAAAAATGAAAAAGCTTTGGCTCGTCTGGTATCGCATGTATTTACCCAGCGCCGTAAGACTTTGCGTAATAGCTTGAAAGGGATGCTGGTTGAAGATGGTTTTGAAAAGGCAGGTGTAGATCCAATGGCACGTCCAGAGACACTGACACTTGCGCAATTTGTGGCTTTATCTGATCAAATGGTAGCTTAAAAATAATGACCCGCACTGTTCGATACAATTATGTGATTGGTGATGTACAAGGCTGTTTCGAAGCCTTGAAGGCACTACTGAAAGAAATCCGTTTTGATCCTGATCAGGACTTTATCTGGTTTGCTGGTGATCTGGTGGCTCGAGGGGAAAACTCGCTGGGTGCATTACGCTTCATTAAAAAGCTGGCGGATAATGGCGTGGCGGCAACAGTACTGGGTAATCATGACCTGACTTTGCTGGCTTATGCACGCGGCATCAAGCCGATTAAAGACAAGGACAATGTCCGTGATGTGATTGATGCGATCGACAGTGATGAGCTAATTGACTGGATCCGTAAACAGCCGATGTGTCTGTTTCCGAATGAACAGACGGTACTGACCCATGCCGGTATTCCCAATATCTGGGATGCAGAAAAGACTGCACAGCTGGCAAAAGAAGTAGAAGCGATCATTGCCCATGATGATTTTGAGGTGGTGGATGCTTTTTTAAAGGAAATGTTTGGGAAAGAGCCTACACTCTGGTCAGATGAATTAGAAGGTCATGAGCGTACACGCTGTATCGTGAATTACCTGACCCGGATGCGTTTAACTGATGCAGAAGGGCGTCTGGAATATAGTTTTAAAGATTCACTGGATGATCCGATGCCAGAAGGTTTTAAGCCCTGGTTTGAATTTGAATCGAAAACTGCAGCAACCCATCAAATTGTATTTGGACACTGGGCCGCTTTACAGGGTAAAACCATTTCTGGGCGAATTCAGAATGTCGATGGTGGCTGTGTCTGGGGTAATCAGTTGATGGCTTATCGACTGGAAGACCAGCAAATGTTTGCCGTCGATAATCCGGTATTTTAAAATATTTAAAGCTCAAAAAAGCCACGTTGAACGTGGCTTTTTTATTGTGCTGATGATTAGTCTGCGCGAATCCAGGTCTGGTTGCGGCCCAGAACTGAAACACCCACACTGGCACGTAGCGTTAAACGCTTGCCGGTATTGTTTAGACGAACCTTGGCATCATAAATTTTACCTGCCAATGGATCAATGACACGACCTTTTTCATAATTTTTGGTGCCTTCAACGTGTTTCAGGCCTTTTAGAATAGTCATGCCTAAAATCGGTTGATCGGTATAAGGGGCTGGGCATTTATTACATTTTTCGCGTGGTGTATAACCTGGACGTGGCGTGATTTTCACAATCTTGCCTGAGTAAGTATTATTCGCTTCTTTTTCGATGACAATGATGGCTTTTGCTGCTCCAGTTTTATCATCAATTTGTTGCCAGGTTCCGCTAATATCTTGAGCCCACAGGTTCATCATGAATCCTGTAGTCAATGTGGCAAGGAGTATCTTCTTTAACATATCCATCATTCCAAAGAACTTTTCATTATTGCCCGCACATGTTAGGAAGATTGCACAAATAGTCAATAAATAATTAAAAATCATGGAATTAAATTTATAAAAAAAGCTGCCTGTTTGGCAGCTTTGAGAAAAAGTGTGAACTTATTCCTGGCGAATCCAGGTCTGGCTACGGCCTAAAGCAGAAACACCCACATAACCACGTAGGGTTAAACGTTTGCCGTTGCTGCTTAGACGAACCTTGGCATCGTAAATTTTACCTGCCAATGGATCAATCACACGACCTTTTTCATAATTCACGCTATCACCGACCTGTTTTAAACCTGTCAGTACGTCCATCCCCAAGATCGGCTGATTGGTATAAGGAGCAGGACATTTATTACAGGTTTTTTGTGGGGTATAACCTGGACGAGGCGTTACTTTGACAATTTTGCCGGCATAAGTACCATTGCTGTCCTGACGGATTTCAATCAGTGCTTTGGGTGAACCAGTCTTATCATCGATTTGTTGCCATGTCCCGGTCAAGTCTTGTGCATAAATGGTCCCAGTCATGAATGTAGCAATGAGCATTAATCCTAATTTAGATTTATTCATTTATATTTATCCTTTTTTCATAGATGAAACAAACTATCCCAAACACAAGCGTGTGGTTTTTTAATTTTGGTTGATTTTAGAGTAATGAGCGTTGCAGATCGCTCGGTCAATCTGCTTTAAGCCTGTTGATTCCCCATGACAGAAACCTGTCGATGTTAATTGCTTTGTTACTGAATTTTCAGTAAAAGCAGAGAAATTCAGTAAGATCTTTAACATGGTAATGTCTTGCATTCTATCTCCTTATATTGCGCATCAAAATCCGTTTGATGCTAAGCCTGTTAAAGCAAATGAATCTAATATTTATATGCATGTTTTATATTGTATAAAAAAAGCATCTGTCTAATATTGATACAACTTAATGCATGAAAATGCAAGCTTCTGTGCACTAAGTCATGAATTAATCTTGTTTAATCCAAGTCTGGCTGCGTCCCAAGGCTGAAACACCTACATAACCACGTAGGATTAGACGTTTGCCATTGGCACTTAATTTAGCTTTGGTGTTGTAAATATTGCCGGATAAAGGGTCAATCAGTTTACCTTGAGAGAAATTATTGTTACCTGCATCCTTTAAGCCGGTGAGTACATCCAGACCAAGAATCGGTTTATTGGTATAAGGTGCAGGGCAGGAAACACAGGTTTCGCGCGGTGTGTAGCCAGGACGAGGCGTAATCTTGGTAATTTTGGCGGTATAAACACCATTTGAAGTTTCACGAATTTCCAGAATTGCTTTAGCTGATCCTGTTTTATCGTCAATACTTCTCCAGGTACCTGAAATATCGGAAGCGAAAGCCAGATGACTGAAAAAGGTCAGGGCTAAAACGGATAATAATTGAACCTTTTTCATAGGTCTGTTCCTGAGTGAAAAATTCTTTATTTCCCTATAGTAAGAATAGTTTCATTCAGAAACAAACGTTAAATATTGATTGATGAGTCACATTTTTTGCAGATAAAGTATAAAAGTTGGCAACCAGATCGCAGTAAAAACGGCATTCACTGCCATGCCAAACGTAGCATAACGTCCGGCAACATTGCCACGCTGCCAGGCTTGAGCTGTACCAATCGCATGTGCTGCTAGACCTAGAGCCAGACCTGAAGCACGCTCATCATTGATATGTCGTAAAATAAATGGTGAAAATGCTGCACCAATTACGCCAGACAAAATGACGATCAGAATGGCCAGACTAACAGGTGCCTCCAGTAAGGTCGCAATATTAATTGCAATTGGTGTCGTGACTGCACGGGTGGCAAAGGCCATGATGTCGCCAGAAGACATATGTAGTAAATAGGCGAGACCCATCGGTAAGGCGACCGCACTGATACTGGCAAAAACCAGAATTCCGACAATAGCTTTCAGTGGCAGGTCATCATAACGCATGGCGGCTAGCGGAATCGCCAGTGCAACTGTGACATAACCAAGCAAATGGTTAAACAGTGGATTGACCTCATCCATATAATGCTCATAAGGAATACCCAGCACCAATAAAATCACCAGCACCAGGAACATGCTAAACACAATCACAGGAATTTGCGGAATAACACGATTGCAGGGTTTGGCAAGCAGATAAGCAATTAAGGTAATCGCAAAGCCATAAAGAACAGAAAACATGTGCGACTCCTATAACCAGCGTTTTGCCATTTTGGCGTAGATCCAAAGAGGGAGCAGAGTACTCAGGCATAACACCAGCATAAAGGCCGGAATTTTTTGTCCCATATGCATCAACATAATTAGCGCGCCTGCACTAATCGGTAAAAAAGCGAAGGCACTTTCTTTCATCAGCTTGTTATTAGTATCCACCAGACGCGCTGGAATTTTGCCAAAATAGCGCCAGGCAAATAAGGTGACTAGCAGGCTGATGAGTCCGACCAGGTTGCCCAATTCAGGATGATCTAGCTGGGTCATTAGCCAGACTGAAGCTTCACGAAATACAATAATTAAGAGGAGAGTGCTGATCCATGCTGGCCAGTCAATATGTTTTATCCAGTTCATTGGTGATGTCATTTAAAAGTTTACTTATCAAGTTTTACTCGATCTTACGCTGGATTTCAAACTCTTCAAGTGGACGCTGGAATTGAAGTGCTTGAGATCGCAGAATTTCTTCTATCGGTAAATGAGCCTGTTTGATCAACTGTTCCAGCTTCGGAGGTGCAATCCGTACATCGATATGTAACTGACCTTCATCATCATAATGTTCAGACTGAATCACGTTCAGCGCATAAAGTTGATTGCGCAGTTTGCCATAGGCAGGTTTCAATACCAGTTCAAAGTGCTGAATCTGACCCATTAATGCTTCATGCACGGCTTTGCGTAACAGATCCAGACCTTCACCACTATGTGCTGAAACATAGACCCGTTCAGGCTGACCGGGCTGGCGATAAATGATTTTGGCATCTTCACCGCTACAGTCGATTTTATTATAAACCCGTAACACCGGGACGTCGGCACCAATTTCCTTGAGCACCTTTTCAACGGCTTCAATTTGTTCAAGCATTTCCGGACTGCTGGAATCAATCACATGCAAAAGCAGGGTGGCTTCAACGGTTTCTTCCAGAGTTGCTTTAAAAGATTCGACCAGTGAATGCGAAAGATTACGCACAAAGCCTACCGTATCTGCCAGTACCAGATTACCGACGCCGTCCCATTGCAGGCGTCTTAAAGTTGGATCCAGAGTCGCAAATAGTTGGTCTGCTGCATAAACATCGCTATCGGCCAGAATATTGAATAAGGTAGATTTTCCCGCATTGGTATAACCTACTAAAGACACGGTTGGAACAGCCGCTTTTTGCCGAGCAACACGGCCCTGAATACGGGTTTGACGGACTTTTTCTATTTTGGTTTTAAGCTGTCCCATGCGGATACGCAATAAACGGCGATCTGTTTCTAGCAGGGTTTCACCCGGACCACGCAGACCGATCCCGCCTTTCTGGCTATCCAGATTGGTACGGCTACGAACCAGTCGTGAAGACAGATGCTGTAATTGTGCCAGTTCAACTTGCAGTTTCCCTTCATAGGTACGGGCACGCTGTGCAAAAATATCGAGGATGAGTTCGGTACGATCAACCACCCGGCAATGCACCACATTTTCAAGGTTACGTGCTTGGGCAGGTGTCAGCGCATGATCGAAGATGACCAGATTGGCATCCAATTCTTTGACCCGTTCAGCAATTTCTTCTGCTTTTCCTGAACCCACAAAAAATTTGGCATCCGGTTTTAAGCGTTGAACAAAGAGATGTTCCAGAATTTCGGCATTTGCAGATTGAGCTAACAGATGAAACTCTTCAGCATCAAGGTCATCCAGCATTTGTACGCTCACACTGACCAGTATGACGCGTTCTTTTCCCTGATGTTGCTCAAAATATTCCACTCAGGCCAATCTCCAGTTGAAAACTTCATTTTAGTTGAAAATGAACTTTACAGATACTGAAATAGCGGGCTTTGTTTTAGAGTGCCGTGACAAACAGTTGTGCAAGTGTTACGAGCAGCGCCGTATATAACAGGGTACCACCCAAGATATAGCTCAATACTTTTAAGGGCCGAATCATCTCAGCTGATTTCACTGTTTCATCTTGCATGATGAGCATCCTTTTTAATCTAATATTTCGATTGATTTATTTTATTTAATTCATTTAATGAATTTAAATTGAAAATATAGATGTACTTGGTCGTTTTTTATTATCAATGCAAGTTGGACATGAACAGTATAAAATGGGTTTAATTCGTGGATATTCCCTGTATCTTGTTTAGGATTTAGTGATCTTTTTATGAACTCGACTGTACAAAATCAATCACCTGAGATACAAGGTTTTGCAAAATTCTTTCTTTATACAAGAAAAACGACTTCTGCATTAGCAGCCATCAGCCAGGGGTTTTATCTGGTTTACCGTCATGGTTTGTATAAAGATCCGAATAATCCGAACAATACCCGATATGTGCAGTATTTCTGTCGCCAGTTGTGCAAGGTATTTAATATTGAGGTTCAGGTCCATGGCGTGATTCCACGTGAGCCGGCATTATGGGTGAGCAATCATGTGTCCTGGCTGGATATCGCCGTTTTGGGTTCAGGCGCGCGAGTGTTTTTTCTGGCCAAAGCTGAAATTGAAAATTGGCCAATTCTAGGCAAGCTGGCTAAAGGTGGTGGCACCTTATTTATCAAGCGTGGTTCAGGAGATTCGGTCAGAATCCGTGAACAGATTACCGGCTTCCTGAAACAGAATATTCCAGTTCTATTTTTTCCTGAGGCGACCACATCTGATGGACGCTCAATTAAAAAAATTTATGGACGTATTCTGGGTGCAGCGATTGAAGCGCAACGTCCGGTACAAATCTGTCTGATCTGTTATGTGAATCAGCAGGGTGAACTGGATATGGTGGCGCCTTTTATTGGGAACATCAGTTTTGCCAAACATGTACAGAATGTTCTGGAAATGCCTAAAGTGACAGCTCATCTGATGGCCTTACCAGCAATTTCGACTGAAGGGCATACAGTAGAAAGCCTGACTGCATTAGTACATGAAAATATGCTGGAGGGTTTGCAAAGGTTGCAAGCCAAAGTATTAAAAAAGCCTCATTAAGAGGCTTTTTTATTAGAAATACTCAGAGATATTCATTACATAAAACCTTCGATCGGGAGGATTGACAGGAATTTTATTGAGGCTTTTTGATACCACTTCATTCCTGGCTCTTTTTTAAAGGTCTTTGTTTCACCTTTGGCATTGTGGATTTTCCAGTTAATGTTCTGGTTGGCATCTAGAACCAACTTATAGGCATACTTGCTTAAATTCTTGTCCATGGTTTCGTGTACTGCACGGGCCAGATTAGGACTATTTAGCAATACGCCAATTTCAGTATTCAAATAAGCTGAACGCGGATCGAAATTAAAAGAACCGATAAATACCTGTTTCTGGTCAATGGCCATCAGTTTGGCATGCAGGCTGGAACGGCTCAGGCCTTTTAAGCTGACCTTCGCTTTTTGTGCCAGCTCTTCAGTATTGGCATTCAGGTTGTCGGCATCTGGCGCGGCCAAAAACTCATAGAGCTTTACATCATTTTCCAGCAATTCCTGACGATATTTAGCATAAAAGGCATGGACCAGCGGCACGTCATTGGCCTTATAGGAATTGGTCAGTACTCGGACTTTGACATCTTCTGAAGCCAGTTTCTTGAGACGTTCTGCACCCTGTTTTTCCGGTACAAAATAGGCCGACACAATATCCACACTCTCTTCCGGTTTTTCCAGATGCTGTAGTAACTGGAAGTTCAAGTGATCTTCAGTTTTAGCCTTTGACTTGATTTTACTTGGTGGGTCTTTAACGACTTCAGCTTCTACCCAATCAAGCTGAATATTGTGTTCCAGCCATTTATCGAAAGCCTGAGAACGATTGGCCAGATTCAGGTAATTCTGGATTGCAGTATCATGGCTATATTCTTCCAGCTGCTGTTTCAGGCTCGGGTAGCGTAGCGTATGATGACGAGGATTAACGATCTGCCGCACCGGGTAGGCATAATCATCATTCCAGTATTCATCAAAAGAATGAATGATTTCATCAGAAGCGGCACCGACCAACATCACATCTACATCAGAGAACTGATAACTGTCACTGACGTTATAATACTGGTTACTCATATTACGGCCACCAATCAGGGCAATCTGGTTATCGGCAATAAAGCTTTTGTTGTGCATGCGGCGGTTGATCCGTTTTAGATCCAGCAGCATATCCATGGCACGGTATTTACGGAAACGGTAGGGGTTATACAGTTTGACCTCAATATTCTGGTGCTGGTCCAGCGCCAGATAAATACCTTCCATTTTCTTGGCATTGTTGTCGTCCATCAATAAACGGACTTTTACGCCACGGTCTGCTGCCTGAATGAGGGCATGCAGAGCCAGTGCACCAATACGGTCGTTATCCCAGATGTAATATTGCAGGTCCAGACTGCGTTCTGCTTTATTAATCAGCTGGATACGTGCAGCGAGTGCTTCGAGCGGATCTGGCAACACGTGATAACCGGTCAGGCCAATATTCTGCCGACGTAAGGGCTCAACAATCTGGGCCAGACTGGTTTGCGAGGTATCCGTTTCAAATGCCATCCGGCTAGGCTGTTCAGTTTGCGGAGGCAGCGTACTGCAAGCAGGAATGCCGAGTACCAGGCTGCAGCTCAGTAAAATGCCAGCTTTATAGCGGTAAGCTTTTGATAAGCCAGAGGGTTTTGAATGAGCGGAAGCGTGGGGAGCATTTACCATAAACATCAAAGACTGAAAAATTTGGATTGAGTATAATTGCCAGCTATGAAAAGATAAATATAAAGCCACTAATCAGCTCCTCGACTCGACAAGGCAAATCTATGTGGGATACCAGTTCCGTACTTTTTTATTTTTATCTAGGCATGGCCATTCTTGCCGTTTGGGCAGTGTATCAGGCCTGGTCGAGTCAGTCTCGTACAGAAACCATTCATCCCTTTAAAGCGTTTTGTCACCTGCTGGCTTTTTATCTGGCCTATTTACTGATTCCGTTGGTGTTCTTCAGTATTTATGCAGGATGGATGGGCTACTATTCGATTCATGAGTCTATTTTTATTTTCGTGATTAGTGCCGTACTCAGTTATGCACGTTTTATCGAGCCGCATTTGATTCGGGTCGAAACCACGCCTTATCAAATCAATCCTCAGCAGAAACTTAAAAAACCGGTACGGATTGCCCTGATTGCAGATTTACATATTGGTCTGTTTTCTGGACATGAACGCCAGTTAAGACAGATTGTACATAAGCTGAACCATCTGAAACCGGACTTGGTGGTGGTTGCAGGGGACTGGACCTATGAACCGGAAAATAAACTGGCACAGGAGCTGGCTGTCTTAAAGGAAATTCATGCGCCGGTATATTCGGTGACAGGGAATCATGATGAACAGTATCCTGGCCCTCCGATTCAGGAATTGCTTCGTTATGCGCTGGAAGTGAATCAGGTCATGGATATTGAAGGGCAGATTGTCGAGTTTGATGAATTTCGTCTGTTAGGGGTAGGGGATCTTTGGGCTGGAAAAACCGATATGCGCGCAATGCCGGATCTGCCTCAAGACAAGCCTTGGGTGATTCTGTCGCATAATCCAGATACCGTGGATATGGTGCCGAAATTGCCAACACGACCATTGATGCTTTCTGGACATACACATGGTGGGCAGGTCGAGTTACCCTGGCTGACGGATTATGTGATGAAAAAGGTTTCCATTCTGGGCCATAAAAAAGGCTTGTACCGGCATGAGCATGCAGATGTATTTGTGACCGTGGGAACGGGCATGGTAGGGGTACCATTTCGTTTTCGCGTACCACCAACCATTGATATTATCGAATTGGTCTAAAAAAAACTGATTCATTCGCTGCTGTTAAAGCAGTAGCCAGAGCACAATAATAATCAGTAAAATAACGGCTGCGGTGATCCAGATTTTCTTTTCAATCTCACGGCCGGGCACATGTTTGCCGACTTGCTGTGCAGCCACCTCAGTATCTTTAGCGATACTAAGGTTGGGATGATCTGGAACTTCCAAAGATGTAGTTACCACCGGAATATTTTCATCAGCATCATCAGTAAAGCGTGGGCCGATATTGCCTTTATTGTCTCGATTAAGCGCCAGATCATGCTCTCTGACAATTTCATCAATGACCTGTATCGCCTGTGATTCATCTAAAGCTGTATGCGTCCGGATATAGCGAATGGCGTCCAGTTTTTTATCATCCTCTAGCAGAATCACAATATCTACCAGCTGTTCTTGAGTAAGTTGCTCAATAAGATCCTGCATTACTCTGCCTCATTCTTTGGCTTTATTTATTTGATTGTTCCCGAAATATCCGCAAAGAAGTAGCAAGTTTTTGTTGTGAAATCATAAAAAAAGCCAGCATATAATGCTGGCTTTGATTGAGATGACTTAATCTGTCAAGATCTTTAGATCTGATTGTTTACATCATCATTTTTAGTTTCACGGATCAGCAAGAATGCAAGCAATGACAGGATAGAGGCTGCTGTGAGGTAATAACCTACTGCAGACAAGCCATAAGTTGTTGCCAGTTTTGTTGCAATCAATGGCGCGAAAGATGCACCAAAAATACCTGCCAGGTTAAAGGTCAGGGCAGAACCGGTATAACGTACTGAAGTCGGGAAGATTTCAGACAATACGGTACCAATCGGACCATAAGTCAGACCCATGATGGCCAAACCGATACATAAGAAGAAGAACACAACCAGTGTACTGCCTGATTCAAGCATATCGGCAAAGAAGATACCGAAAATAGCAGAGACTACACATACCGCGATTGAAGTTGTCTTACGACCAAATTTTTCCGCAAGTACCGCTGAAAGTGGAATGAACGCAGCAAAGCACAGAGTTGCAACTAATTGCAACTGAAGGAATTCTTCACGTGTATAGCCGAGCTGTTTGGTACCCCATTGCAATGCGAATACAGTCGTCAGGTAGAACACCACGAATGTACAAATCGCAGCGATGGTACCCAATACCAGCATTTTAGAATGCTTTTTGAATACTTCGAAGAAGGGTACATTCACTTCTTTCTGCTTTTTCAACACATTTTGGAATGCAGGAGTTTCATGCAGTTTCAAGCGAATCCATAAACCCATAATCACCAGTAGCGCACTAGAGATAAATGGAATACGCCAGCCCCATTGCATGAACTCTGCTTCAGACATGAATGCGCCAAGGGTCAAGAATGAGCCTGTTGCCAGAATGAAGCCAATTGGTGCACCAAGTTGCGGGAACATACCATACCAGGCACGTTTGCCTTCTGGCGCATTTTCAGTTGCTAAAAGAACCGCACCTGACCATTCACCACCCAAACCAAGGCCTTGGCCTAAACGGCAAAGAGCCAGCAATAGTGGCGCAGCAATACCGATTTGTGCATAAGTTGGCAATAAACCAATGGCAACGGTAGAAAGACCCATGGTCAACAAGGCCGCGACCAGTGTCGCTTTACGTCCGATCCGGTCTCCCAGATGACCAAAAAGTGCAGCGCCGATTGGACGGGCAATAAAGGCAATCGCAAAGGTTGCCAGCGACTGAATAGTCGCAGTCATAGGATCTGTACTTGTAGGGAAGAACAGATAAGGGAAAATAATAACGGCAGCTGTGGCATAAATATAGAAATCGAAGAACTCGATTGTAGTGCCCACTAAACTTGCTGTTAAAACACGAAATTTTGAATTGGTTGCTGTAGTTTCTGTTACAGCGATAGAATCTGAAGACGCCATGAATAACCTTACACTTACTAAAAATAAAAAACTTAGTTTTAAAAGCGTAATCTTTTTAAAAAAGGCGTAATTTTTTAAAAAAACAACTGCAATCTTCTCGTTTCAACTCGCTCAGGGTCACTGAAATGAAGAAATGAGATGATTAAATCACGTAAAGATAGATAGACAGAAAATGTGATCCTGCGCCTATCAATACAAAAATGTGCCAGATAGCGTGGGTATATCTTACTCTTTTCAAAGCGTAAAACAATGCACCTACAGTGTATGCTAAGCCACCAATGATCAGAAAGGTTAAAGATTGAGCACTTAAGTACTGCTGCATATCGTCCATAACCAGTAGTGCCAACCATCCCATGACCAGATAAGCGACCAAAGAAAGTTTCTGGAAACGGTTGATGAAAATGAACTTGAATAGTGTTCCCAGTACAGCAATCACCCATAAGGCAATCAGTAAATACTGGGCTTTGGCTGTTGGAATCGCAATCGATAGAAACGGGGTATAGGTACCTGCAATCAGGTAGTAAATTGCCGTATGATCAACTTTTTTGTAAAAATAGCGTCGGTCAGCAGCAGTAGACATATGGTAGAGCATCGAAGCGGAAAACAGCAGAATCATGCTGAAAGCATAGACCCAAAGGCCAATCCATTGTCCGGTACTCAAATAAGAGCCTTTAATAATCAATAAAATACCGGCAATTAAAGCCAGTGCAGCACCGAGGCCATGACTAATATAATTAATCCGTTCCTCATTGTGATCATAATCTGGAACTAGGGGAGCATTCTGCATGATTGTCATTCTTGTTTAAATATACACTTGTATAATAATTCAATTTTGCTTTTAAGTTAAGAACAATTAAACTTGAGCAGCAATTCATATCAGGTTTTTCTTATGTCGACATCGACTTCTCTCTCGGTTCAGGAACAACAGTTCTTGGAGGCTTTTCAGCAAGCCTTTGAAACTGATCATTTTGATCGTCTGATCTTAAGTCAGTATAAAGGTGAACTTGAACAATTGGAGAAAATGACCTTTAGAGTCATTTCGCTCAATGAACAGAAGGTTTTAAGCTGTGTCTATCGATACAAGACTCAGGATGTCACCAAAAACTATCCTTTGAATGAAGCCTTGACTCAAGTAACGGAATTATTGGCCTGTTGCAAGCAAGCTAACCTGTTTACCGATCAGGAAGAATTGCAGCTGAAGAAAAACAAGAAAAAGGCCATGCTGACACGAAGTAAAGCTAAACCTGCCTCTACAAAGTCAAAAGCCGAGCAGGGCCATGACCGGGTTAAACAGCGTTATGTCGATCAGGACAGTGTATTCCTACAGCATTTAGGAATCACCGATCAGCAAGGCCAGATCATTCCGAGCATGGCGCGTAAGTGGAAACAGATTAATAAATTTGTCGAGATTTTCTCAGGCGCACTGGCTCAAATCCAGCCGCAGGAACAAGGATTACGTATCGTCGATTTCGGTTCAGGTAAGGGATATTTAACCTGTGCGCTATATGATTATATGCAAAAACATGGTCAGACGCCGTATGTCACCGGCGTAGAGCTGAATCCGAAAATGGTCGAGTTCTGTCAGAATGTCGCGCAGCAATCTGGTTTTAGCCAGCTGGATTTCTTCCAGGGCGATGTGCGTACCTATGAACCGGAACGTCTCGATGTGATGATCGCTCTGCATGCCTGTGATGTGGCGACCGATTTTGCAATCCATAGCGGTATTCGCTTGAATGCACAGATCATCATGTGTGCTCCATGCTGTCATAAAGAGTTAAGACCGCAATTACAGAGTCCGAAAGTGCTGTCACCAATGTTGCAGTTTGGCATCCATGCTGGGCAGCAAGCCGAAATGCTGACGGATACCATTCGTGCCTTATTGCTTAAGGCGTATGGGTATGAAACCAAGGTCTTTGAATTTGTGGCCCTAGAACACACCAGTAAAAATAAAATGATTCTGGCGACCAAACGGAAGGATTATGGATAGCCCGATCAGGCTGTTCTCGCCCAGATTCAGGCATTAAAAGAGATGTATGGAATTCAAAAACATTCACTGGAATTGTTATTGAATAACCAGTGGGATCAGCAGGGAATTGGTTCTAAATGCTAAACAATAAAAATCTTAAAATCATGTCAGGTAGCTGGGATGAGTTAGCCCAAGATGCCAGAGTGATACGTGAAGCCGTTTTTATTCAGGAACAGCAAATTGCTCCCGAAGATGAATGGGATGCTGAGGATGCAATCTCTACGCATTTTGTGGCTTATTTACAGGATCAACCCGTTGCAACTGCACGCTTATTAAAAAATCACAGTATTGGTCGTGTAGCTGTGTTGCAGTCGGCACGTGGTACGGGTATCGGCCAAAATATCATGCAGGCTGTGATTGATCAGGCCAAGACAGAGCAACGTGAATTCCTAAAGCTTTCTTCACAGGTACATGCGATTGGCTTTTATCAGAACTTGGGTTTTGACGTGCAGGGTGAAGAATATCTGGATTGTGGCATTCCACATATAGATATGTATCTCAGCTTAAAAGACTAAAAAATAAAAAAGCGAGGAAAACCTCGCTTTTTTAAATTTGATCTTGGAACTGCTTAGTGGCCATGAGTGGTATTTTCGTCATGGCTAGCATTGTCCATCTGTGCATGTTCTTCAGCAGACATATTGTGCTCTTCCACGCTCGTCTCATGAGTCTGATGAGATGAAGAGGTCGCCTGACGAGCTTCACGGTCAGCCTGTGCTTTGGCTAAAGCTTCTGGAGACATCGCAGGTGCATTCTTAAAAGCATGCTGCTGGGTATTTTCTTTCTTTTGCTGGCTTGGCATGTAGTCTGGTTCATTGCTGACCGCAAGCCAGAAAAACAACATGAATAATCCACCTAAAATACAGAAGATAATCAGTGCTTTCCAACCCCAAGGTGATTTTTCAGGTGAACTGTGATCAGTCATATGCATGTACCCATCGTGGATGTCTAACTCATGTAACTTTATAACATAAATTGCCTGGAAAGCAGATCAAAATGTGTCATTTAGAGAGAATATCAGGCTTAGAAATTCTATGGTGTTGAAATAAAAAAGAGGAGCTAAGCTCCTCTTTTTTAGCCCCAGTTTTTAAAAGCGCTGACCTTCAGCAACTTTCTGTTTGAGTAACTGTGGTGCTTTGAAACGTTCGCCATATTTACGTTCCAGGATTTCAGCACGATTCAAGGCCTTGGTTAAACCATACTGGTTCAAGAACTGCACTGCACCTCCCGTCCAGACGGCAAAACCAATTCCAAAGATTGAACCAATATTGGCATCGACCACTGACTCCAGCACACCTTCTTCCAGACAGCGTACGGTATCCAGCGCTTGAACAAACAGGAAGCGGTCTATCATTTCTTGTTCAGAAATATCCACTTCTTTATACCAATGCTCCAAGCCAGACCACAGCTGCTTTTTGCCACCTTCAGGATAATCATAAAAACCTGCACCAGCAGCTTTGCCTTTACGGTTAAACTCATGAATCATGGTTTGAATCACGGCATCTGCATCGGTGCTTGGGCGTTCTTTGCCTTGTGCTGCCAGAGCCTTACGGGTTTCTGCAGCTACATGCTCAGAAAGTGTCAGAGAGACTTCATCTTGAATAGCAAGTGGTCCGACCGGCATACCTGCTTTCAGCGCAGCCATTTCAATACGGGCTGGATGCACCCCTTCGGCGAGCAAACGTAAACCTTCCTGTACAAAGGTTCCAAAGACACGGCTGGTAAAGAAGCCACGGCTGTCATTCACTACAATCGGTAGCTTGCCAATCTGCTGCACAAAGTCAAATGCCTTGGCCAGTGTTTCTGCTGAAGTATTTTTCCCCTTAATGATCTCGACCAGCTGCATTTTGTCGACTGGGCTAAAGAAATGCAGACCGATAAAATTTGCCTGATTTCGAGAGGCTTGAGCCAAGTTACTGATGGGTAGAGTCGAAGTATTGGAGGCCATTACACCGTTGGCTGATAAATATTGCTCTGCTTCCTGAGTAACTTTGGCTTTGAGTTCCTGATTTTCAAATACTGCTTCAATAATCAGGTCACAACCTGCTAAATCTGCCATGCTCGCAGTAGCATGGATCAGAGCTAAAATCTGGTCACGTTTTTCGGCTGTTAAGCGGCCTTGAGCCACTTTTTTATCCAGTAATTTCTGGCTATACGCTTTGCCTTTTTCCGCAGCTTCGACCGAAATATCTTTCAGTACCACCTGAATGCCTTTGCTGGCAGTGACATAGGCAATACCTGCACCCATCATGCCTGCGCCCAAAATACCTACTTTAGTAGCTTTCCATGGCGCAAAGTCTTTAGGACGGCTGGCACCCGACTTGATGGCATTCATGCCATGCCAGAATGTACCGATCATGTTCTTGGAAATCTGGCCAGTGGCGAGATAGGTGAAATAACGCGACTCAATTCTCAATGCAGTATCAACATCAACCTGAGCGCCTTCAACCGCAGCGGATAAAATGGCTTCAGGAGCTGGATAGCAGCCCTTGGTTTTATCACGCAGCATCGCAGGAGCAATGGCAAGCATCTGTGCGACGGCAGGCGAAGAAGGAGAGCCTCCCGGAATTTTGTAACCTTTTACATCAAAAGGCTGTTGGGAGTGCGGATGTTGTTTAATCCAGGCTACAGATTTTTCAAGTAATTCATCTAGCGATTCAGCGGTGTCATGTACCAGCCCCAAAGACTTGGCTTTTTCTACACCGAACTGTTTGCCTTCCGTCAGCAAAGGTAAGGCATTTTGCAGGCCTAGCAGACGAACCATACGGACAATACCACCACCGCCTGGCAGCAAGCCTAAAGTGACTTCAGGCAAACCAAACTTGGTTTTGGCATCATTCAGCGCAATACGATGATGGGCACATAAAGCGATTTCCCAGCCACCACCGAGTGCGGTGCCATTTAAAGCTGCCACTACTGGAATGCCACGCGTTTCTATATAACGCAGTTTGGCTTTCATGTCTTCAATCATATTGAAGAATTCCGTGGCATGTTCAGGCGTCGCCTGAATTAACTCATCCAGATCACCGCCAGCAAAGAACGTTTTTTTAGCTGATCGGAAAATAATTCCGGCAATCTGTTCATCAGCCTGTAACTGGGCAACGACTTCTTCCAGAGCCGTACGAAAGTCTGCATTCATGGTATTGGCGGACTGGTTCGGAGAATCAAAGGTCAGAATGACAATGTGATCTTCAGTTTTTTGATATTGAATTGCGCTCATGCTGATCTCCTTATACCAACTCAATAATGGTTGCGATGCCCATACCACCACCCACACACAGGGTAGCCAGTCCACGTTTCTTACCTTGACGTTCCAGTTCATCCAGTAAAGTGCCTAGAATCATGGCGCCGGTCGCACCGAGTGGATGTCCCATGGCAATGGCACCACCATTGACATTGACTTTGGCAGGATCAACTTTCATTTCATTAATAAAGCGCATTACCACAGCAGCGAAAGCTTCATTGACTTCAAACAGATCAATATCATCAATAGTGAGTCCGGCTTTGGCTAAAGCCTTACGTGCAGCCGGGGCAGGGCCGGTCAGCATAATGGTTGGATCGGCACCAACTAGCGCTGTTGCCAGTACTTTGGCGCGTGGCTTGAGATTTTGCTGTTGCACTGCCTGTTCGGAGGCAAGTAATACGACTGCTGCACCATCTACGATGCCTGAAGAATTACCTGCATGGTGGACATGGTTTACAGAGCCTACTTCCGGATATTTCTGTAGGGCGATAGCATCAAAGCCTATCTGGCCCATCGTTGCAAAACTTGGCTTTAATGCACTTAAGCCTTCTGCAGTTGTTGTCGGTTTAATGAATTCATCTTTGTCTAGAATCACGACGCCAGCTTTATCTTTCACTGGAATAATAGATTTATCAAAATAACCATTCGCTTGGGCTGCTGCCGCTTTCTTTTGTGATTGCTCGGCGAATTGATCTACATCTGCACGACTATAACCATCAATGGTCGCGATCAGGTCAGCCCCTATGCCTTGTGGAATAAAATCGCAAGCCATATTGGTTTCAGGATCTAATGCCCACGGGCCGCCATCAGAACCCATCGGAACGCGAGACATGGATTCAACACCACCCGCAACGACCAGATCTTCCCAGCCTGAACGAACTTTTTGTGCTGCCAGATTTACAGCTTCCAGACCCGAAGCACAGAAACGGTTGATCTGAACGCCAGCCACATCATTGTCCCAGCCTGCGGCAATTGCAGCAGTTTTGGCAATGTCTGCACCCTGATCACCGATTGGAGTCACACAGCCCAGCACAATATCATCCACCTGAGATGTATCCAGGTTATGGCGTTCTTTCAGTTCATTTAAGAGCGTAGTCAGTAAACTAATTGGTTTAACTTCATGTAATGATCCGTCTTTTTTTCCCTTTCCGCGTGGCGTGCGAATGGCATCAATAATATAGGCCTCGCTCATACAATATCCTTTTCTTGCTTTACTGAAATTGTTCTAATGCTTCGAGTGTAATGATTAAATCTTGAAGTGCAATGACGAGAACGGACCAGATCATTTGAGCAATTTGGTCAGTCTTGATGGATTAAAAAGCGGGCATAAAAAAGCCCAAGTCTGGAGCTTGGGCTAGGGGCTTGTAGCGCTTAATAAACGATACTTTTCAAGTATACATTTTTAGAGCAAGGTTTTTAATGGTAACCGTGTAACTGACGGTATAGGCCTGGTGTTACCCCTGTCCATTTTTTGAAAGCACGGTGGAAAGTGCTGGTTTCACTAAAGCCCACCTGTTGTGCCACGTCTTCCAACGTTAAATCCGGATTCAATAACAGGTGAATCGCAGCATCGCGACGTAGCGCATCTTTCACGCCCTGATAGCTCTTGCCTTCGGCAGCAAGACGGCGACGCAGGGTTTGTGGGGATAGATAGAGCATCGATGCAACATCGTTTAAGGTCGGCATTTCTTCACCGATCTGGCTCTTCAATACATCCCGGATCCGCGAAGTCAGCGAGTTGGTATTTTTAAATTTAACGAGAAGTTGAGCAGGTGCTGCTTTCAGGAATTCTTCCAGAGTTTCTTCATTCTGGCGAATTGGCAAATCCAGATAATCCGCTGCAAAGGTAATTTCAGTACGCGGCATATCGAACTGCATCACAGGTGCAAAGAACAGCGCATCGTATTCATCTGCATGCGCAGGGCGAGGGTAGCTGAAATGTACACGTTCCAGCGGCAGACGACGTTCAATTAACCACGATGCCAGACCATGCCAGATCATCAACATACTTTCAGTAATAAAGTGTTCCGGATCCATCGAATTTGGGATCAGGGGAACCAGGCGCGCTTCATGCTTGTCACGTTCCAGGGTTACAGACCAGTCATCACCAAAGAGTTTGTAGAATTGAGAAGAAAGCTCGAGTGCATCGCCCAGTGTTTTGGCATGAATAATCAGCTGACACATAATCGCGAAAGTGCCAAGACGACGCGGCTGCTTGTCAAAACCGACATGTTCGTCCTGAGTCACCATCCAGAGCATCTTGATAAAACGGGTATATTGTTCAGGCGAAATACGGGCCTTGGGCTGATGCAGAAGCTCGGCTTCAATCCCAACGTGAGACAATAAAGTATCGACATCCATGCCCAGGCGCTTAACGCCGTATAAGGCTGCATTGACGAAATGGATACTGATCGTATCACGACTCATGTTTAATCCTTCAGTCTCTTTAATGTTCACTAATATTTGACCTAAATGACAAAAAATAAAAAATCAATGGCAATTTACAAGAATCCAATTACCATTTTCTTACATGTTAAATTGCCGAAACTATCAAGGTAAATGGCTGAACATGACATTGTTTTTGGGCATTTATGTTCTTATGATGAGGCAAAAAGCGATATAAATAGAGTAATAACTCCAATGTCATATGCATTAAAAGGTTTGAAAATATTAGATTTTTCTACATTATTACCTGGTCCATTTGCCACATTATATCTTGCAGACATGGGTGCAGAAGTTGTGCATATTGAATCACCCACACGTCCTGATCTGGTACGTTTAATGCCACCTTTTGCACATGGACAGGCCACAACGCATAATTATCTGAACAGAAACAAACATTCTGTCGCACTGGATTTAAAGAATCCCGAACATATTGAACAAATCAAATCCCGAATTGCAGATTATGACATTGTCGTAGAGCAATTTCGCCCAGGTGTGATGCAACGGCTTGGCCTGGATTATTCAACACTCAGTGCGCTCAATCCACGCTTAATTTATTGCTCGATTACTGGTTATGGTCAGACTGGCCCTTATAAAGATCGGGCAGGGCATGATATTAACTATTTGGCTTTATCTGGGATTGCCGGACATAGTGGCCGGATCGAAAGCGGACCACCGGCAATGGGAATCCAGATTGCCGATGTCGCGGGTGGCTCTATGCATGCGCTGGTTGCCATTCTGGCAGCGGTGATTGAGCGGCAGAGCAGTGGTCAAGGACAATATATTGATATTTCCATGACCGATTGCGCGGCGACATTAAATAATATGGCAGCTTCTGCCAGTCTGGCGGGTAATCAGCACCAGCAGATTGAATCCGGTTACTTAAATGGCGGTACCTTTTATGACTATTATCAGACTCAGGATGATCGCTATCTATCAATAGGCAGTCTGGAGCCTCAATTCATGCAAGGTCTGGCACAATTGCTGGATTTGCCGATTATTCTGGAAAAAGGTGCTTCTTTCGCGCCTGAAGATCATGCCTTAGTAAAACAGGCAATTCGCGATAAAATCAGATCCCAACCTCTATCTCACTGGCAAGCCTTATTTTCTCAGGCGGATTTCTGTGTCGAGCCTGTATTAAAGCTTGATGAAGCCCTGCATTCTGAGTTGGCACAGCAACGCGAATGGGTGGTGCAGGTACCAGTTAAAGTAGATCAGCGGGAGCAAACCGAAGCTCAACTGGCTTGCCCGATCAAGTTTTCAAGATCAACTATGCGATATCAATTTATTGGTCAGGCTTTAGGCGAAACCAAAGAGTGGTAATTGAGCGACTTTCTCATTTTGGTTTATGAAAAAAACTGCTAAAGATTTAAAAAATAAATCATTCACGTTAAAAATCAGAAGAAGCTGATCTAAAGCTTTATATCATTGAAAGTTTGCTAGGCTTATCAATAAAATCGCTATGAAATATGTATAAAAAGCATTTTATTGATAGATTCAATGTCGTTATCCTTGCCGACGATATAATAGAAACTACTAGCTGTACGCCATGTATTTATATACTGATTTCGATCAGCAACTGATTAATGAACGTGTTGCACAGTTCCGTGACCAGACGGAACGTTATTTAGCGGGCAAATTGACGGAAGATGAATACCGTCCGCTCCGCCTTCAAAATGGTCTTTATGTACAACGTTATGCGCCTATGTTGCGTATTGCGGTACCTTATGGCCTGATGAATTCTAAACAACTTCGTAAAGTGGCTGATCTGGCGAAAGAGTATGATCGTGGCTATGCACACGTTTCAACCCGTCAGAATATCCAGTTTAACTGGCCTGCACTAGAAAACGTGCCTGATATGCTGGCTGAACTGGCAACCGTGCAAATGCATGCGATCCAGACTTCAGGGAACTGTATCCGTAATACTACCACTGACCAGTATGCAGGTGTGGTGGCAGGTGAAATTGCAGATCCACGTCCGACCTGTGAATTGATCCGTCAATGGTCAACTTTCCACCCGGAATTTGCTTTCCTGCCACGTAAGTTCAAGATTGCGGTATCTGCGCTGGAAGAGATTGACCGTGCAGCAACTTCATTCCACGATATCGGTGTCTATATCGTAAAAAATGAAGCTGGAGAAATCGGTTATAAAATTAAAGTCGGTGGTGGCTTGGGCCGTACGCCAGTAATTGGTAGTTTTATTCGTGACTTCCTACCACGTGAAGACCTGATTGCTTATCTTGAAGCAGTTTTACGTGTCTATAACCTGCACGGCCGTCGCGACAACAAATACAAAGCGCGTATCAAGATTCTGGTAAAAGCATTAACTCCAGAAGTTTTTGCTGAAAAAGTTGAAGCTGAATTTGCGCATACTGTTAAAACGTTAAAGATTGATGCTGAAACGCTGGCGAAAATGGATGAAAACTTTACTCCATTTGATTACCAGGATTATGCAGATGAAGATTTCACAGAGCTGTTTGCCCAGTATCCGAAGTTTAAGCAATGGTTCAACATCAATACCAATGCCCATAAAGTGAAAGGTTATCGTATTGTTACGATTTCACTGAAACGTGCGGGTATTGCACCAGGTGATATGACCACTGAAGAGATGAACCTGATTGCAGATCTTGCAGACAAGTACACCTTCGGTGAACTGCGTACGACTCACGAGCAAAATATTGCGCTGGTAGATGTACCACAAAAAGACCTGTTCGAATTGTGGCAGACGCTGGATCAGCATAACCTGGCACGTGCGCATATCGGTTTCTTGACTGACATTATCTGCTGCCCAGGTGGTGACTTCTGCTCACTAGCGAATGCGAAATCCATTCCAATTTCTGAAGCGATTTCACGCCGTTTTGATGATCTGGATACCATTTACAACTTGGGTAAACTGGACCTGAACATTTCAGGTTGTATGAATGCCTGTGGTCATCACCATGTAGGTAACATCGGAATACTGGGTGTAGATAAAAAAGGCGCTGAATTCTATCAGATCACTTTAGGTGGTAATGCGGATCATGATGCCTCTATTGGTGACATTCTTGGGCCATCATTTGCTGCAGAAGTGGTGCCGGATATCGTAGAAGAAATTCTGAATACTTATCTTGACTTGCGTCAGGACGGTGAAGAGTTTATCGATACTTATCGTCGTGTCGGCATTCAACCATTCAAGGAGCGCGCATATGCTTAATACCGCACTACAAGTGCTCTCTAAGGATGGCACAATTGCAGATAACACTTACCAGCTAATTGGTGAAGATGGTGTATTGCCACAGGGTGATGTAGTTCTGACTGTAGAGCAGTTAGACCAGATTGCCAATATTTCTGGTAAAAAAGCATTGTACTTAACGGTTGATGCTTCACCTGAAACCAATGAATTCCCACTAGACCAACTTGATGCGATTTTTATTGAGTTTGCAGGTTTTAATGATGGCCGTGGTTATTCATTTGCTGCATTGCTTCGCCGTCAAGGTTTCCAAGGTGAGTTGCGTGCTACAGGTGATGTGTTTAAAGACGTGTTGAACTATATGAAGCGTTCTGGTTTCGATACCTTTGTCATTAAAGAAGGTAAAGATATTCAGGAAGCCGCTGCAGGTTTGGGTGATTTCACTAATCCGTACCAAGCTTCAACAGCAGTACCAACACCGAATTATCAAACTGGGGCTTAATTCGCCTTCGACTAAAAAGCCTCCATCTGGAGGCTTTTTAGTATTTAAACCTTAGGGTGCACGTTCTTCAAGTAGGCAGTTAATCATCCATTGCACTCCGAATTGATCCGTAAAGGCACTATAAAGCGCACCCCAAAAGGTTCTTTCTAAAGGCATTTCGATTTGACCATTCACCGATAAAGCTTCATAGAGTCGTTTGGCTTCATCCTGTTCATTGGCACTTAAAATAATCGCAATATAGTGATTAGTACCCTTACTAAATGCTGGTGTGTTTTCAGTACAGAGTTTGTCATTGATATCAGAGCCCATGAGCTCTGTGTATTCATTGATTGGAAGTGAGATATGCAAAATCAGATTTTTTTCTTCATCTGATAAATCAATTCCTTGCTGTCCAGGCGTATCTCCATAACGGGTTAGACTGGAAAATTCGCCACCAAATACCGAACGATAAAAGGTAAAGGCAGCTTCGGTTTCACCCTGGAAATTGAGATAGTGATTAAGTCGCATGCAGGATTCCTTTTCTTATTCTGAATCCCTTTAATTTACGCCCTGAATTGAATCTGATTGATAAAGAAGCTTTATGAAAATGTAATTAAAAGAATTTACTTTATGGATAGATAATAAAAAAATGAAATATTTATAAAATAAAAAGAGGGCTATAAAAGCCCTCTCTACGAATTGATTATAAAAGAATTAGATCAGTTCGATTGCGACCGCAGTTGCTTCACCACCGCCAATACATAGCGCAGCGATACCACGTTTACCGCCTGTACGTTTCAATGCATGAATCAAGGTCAGGATAATACGTGAACCTGTAGAACCAACCGGGTGACCGAGCGCACATGCACCACCATTGATGTTGACTTTTTCAGGATCAAGCTTGAACTCATCCATTGGGCACATGGTGACCATAGCAAACGCTTCATTGATTTCCCAAAGGTCAACTTCCTCAGCTTTCCAGCCAGTTTTATCCAGAACTTTCTGAATCGCACCCACTGGCGCAATCGTGAATTCAGATGGATGCTGGGAGTTTGAAGCATAAGCAATGATTTTAGCCAAAGGCGCTAAACCTTTAGCTGCTGCATTGTCGCTTGAAGTCAGAACAAGGGCAGAGGCACCATCTGAAATTGAGCTGGCATTTGCTGCCGTAATTGTCCCGTCTTTTGCAAAAGCAGGACGAAGAGTTGGAATCTTATCAATATTGGCATTGAAAGGTTGTTCGTCCTTATCAACTACGACATCACCTTTACGGGTGGAAACAGTGACTGGCACGATTTCATCAGCGAAGTAACCTTCATTGACTGCAGTTTGAGCACGTTTCAGTGAACGGATCGCAAACTCATCCATCTGTTCACGGGTATAGCCTTTTGTATTCGCCATATCTTGAGCAAATGAGCCCATCAGGCGACCAGTTTCGGCATCTTCCAGGCCATCCAGGAACATATGGTCCTGGATTTCACCATGACCCATACGGAAACCGCCACGCGCTTTTGGCAATACATATGGCGCATTGGTCATGGATTCCATACCACCAGCAACTACATAAGTTGCAGAACCTGCCTTAATCATATCTGCCGCTTGCATGACTGCTTTCATGCCTGAACCACATAATTTGTTGATGGTTACTGCCCCAGTAGAATCAGGCAGACCTGCTTTGCGCATCGCTTGACGAGCAGGGCCTTGTTTTAAACCTGCTGGGAGTACACAACCCATAATGACTTCTTCAATATCGGTCGGCTGCAAGCCTGAACGTGCAATCGCTTCTTTGATGGTGGCAGCGCCCAGTTCAGGTGCAGTAACGCTAGCCAGGCTACCTTGAAAGCCGCCCATCGCTGTACGTGCGCCATTGACAATTACGATGTCAGTCATTGTTATATCTCCCTATAAGTTTTGATCATTTTTTCTCGAACCTAAGCAGTATATTGAAAAAAGTACAGGATTAAAGTCCTAATCTGGATAAATCATAGACTCTAGGGTTTTATTAACAGGATGCCAGATGTTCGATCCGGATATGTCCCATTTTATTCAAGACAATACGTTGCTGGGACGAAAGGTGAGTAGAACAATAATAAAAGCTGCCATTCGATCCAATTGGTAAAGCCGTCTGGGCTTGATAAGTTACGTTCGGCATACTTAAAGCACCTCGCCAACTCAAGTTACCGTATTTAAGATTAAGTTGTTCAATGTGTAAAACTTGTTCGTCATTGTCGACTTGACGATTACGGTTTTTATCAATAAATACCAGCAAATTTTTATTCCATTGGTTTGCTTGACAGGTTAATGAATCTTGACTGGGACAAATCACAATATTCTGGTGAAACACAGCTGCCTGGCTGCGTGCATAACGATTGGTTGCTGTAAGTTTCATCGGAATATTTTTAGCTTCCTGCTTGGATAGATAATCATGAAAGTAAGGCAAGGCAATTGTGACCACAATTGCGATAAGGGCAATACAGATAATTAACTCAACAATAGTGAACGCTCTTGTTATCTTTTTATACATAGAGTTACCTGATTTATATATTATTTTTATTTGAAACATGCTATTAATTGTGCGTTTTTTATGCTTAATTGAGCGAGTAAGAAATGCCTTACTCAAAATTCAAAAAGGCGCTTAAAAATAAATTGGCAATGACAATAGGCGATTCACAACAAAAAATTGAGTAAAAAATTACTGAATTACAACGGAAATTGTAAGTAATTTTGTCAATAATTTACTTGATTAGATTAATCAAGCACTTGGAAAAATAATAAAGTGTTTGTATGATGCGCAGTGAATAGCTTAAAAATAACACTGGGGTAAAAAAAGCCTATCTCAGAATGGCCTATTAGAAGGCTTGAGCTTGAACAACAATTGTTATCTCTGGAGGATAAATCCATGAAAATGAGTCGTATTGCTTTAGCAATGCTTGTAGCTGCTCCTTTTGCTGCTGCAAACGCAGGCGTAACTGTTACTCCATTAATGTTAGGTTATACTTGGCAAGACACCCAACACAACAATGGCGGTAATGACGGTGAGTTATTAATTCCATCTCAAGGTGAAATGCAAGACGATTTATTCGTTGGTGCTGCGATTGGTGTTGAATTAACTCCATGGTTAGGTTTTGAAGCTGAATATAGCCAGGTTAAAGGCGATGTAGATTATGCAGCTCCTGGTGCAGAATACAAAGGCCAGAACATTGCAGGTAACTTCTATGCAACTTCTGATGTGTTCACTGGCAACTATGACAGCAAAATCAAGCCATATGCATTGTTAGGTGCTGGTCACTACAAATATGAATTTGATGGTGTAGATCGCGGTACTCGTGGTGATGAAGAAGAAGGTACACTAGGTAATGCTGGTATCGGTGCATTCTGGCACATCAACGATGCTTTAGCGCTACGTACTGAAGCTCGTGGTACTTACCACTTCGACGAAAAATTCTGGAACTATACAGCACTTGCTGGTCTTAACGTAGTTCTAGGTGGCCGTTTGAAACCAGCTGCTGACGTTGTAGAAGTTGCTCCAGTTGAGCCAGTAGCTCCAGTAGCTCCAGCTCCACAAGAGTTGACTGAAGACCTGAACATGGAACTTCGCGTGTTCTTTGATACGAATAAATCAAACATCAAAGACCAATACAAACCAGAAATCGCGAAAGTTGCTGAGAAGCTAGTTGAATATCCAAACGCAACTGCTCGTATCGAAGGTCACACAGACAGCACTGGTCCACGTGCATTGAACGAACGTTTATCTCTAGCTCGTGCTAACTCTGTTAAATCTGCACTTGTTAACGAATACAACGTAGATGCATCTCGTTTGTCTACTCAAGGTTTCGCTTGGGATCAACCGATTGCTGACAACAACACTAAAGAAGGTCGTGCTATGAACCGTCGTGTATTCGCGACAATCACTGGTAGCCGTACTGTTCTAGCTGAACAACCAGCTGCTCAATAATTCGTTATTGAACAGTGATTAAAAAAAGCGACTCAAAGAGTCGCTTTTTTTATGGCTGTTTTTTGCATACACTTGCTGCTCGAAACTGATTTTGAGTTAAAGCATGAGCATAGAACTTCCTCAAGACTTACAAAGTCTGGAAGCTAATAGTGGTATTTATGCGATCTGGATGGTTTTTCATCATTATGGAATAGATCTGCATATTCCTGATTTAGTGCAATTGACACAGCATAATGATGAGATGGGAGCTTCAAGTATTGCGCTCGCTTTTGCCCTAAAAACATTGGGACTCAATGTTGAGTTTTTTACAGAAACTGATCCCGATAAACAGCCGCTTGAAATCCAGTTTTATCAAAAAGCACAAGAACTCAAAGTGCCTGTTCATGAATATCCACTTTCTTATGCAGATATTCAAAAATCAGTGGATAACGGCCATTTTGTAATTGTGTTCTACGACACGCTTGAAGGGGTGGGGAACCATTCATTAATTTATGAAATCAATGAAAAAGAAATCAGTTTCTTTGATAGTTTTAATGCTATGTCTAAAGAAGTTTTCGAACAGCAGCGTCGAGTAAAAGGTATTTGTCAGCAAGTCATCGTGATTGATGACCGTAATTTTGTCATGCGTCATAGCTGATTTCAGAATATAAAAAAGCAGCTACTTGAGCTGCTTTTTTAATAAAGGTGAGAACTTAGTGTTTTTCAATATTCATCGGTCGAACATCCATCTCCTGATAGGAAACCAGTTTGGTTTTATATTTCCACTTATAACCTAGCCAGATCACCAGGAATAATAAAATACCGATATAAGTAGAAAGGACAGCCAACCACTCACCATCTAGGACAGCTTGATAATTTTGACCTAGAACAACAATTGAACAAAGGACGAAGGCAAACCAAGGCGCGAACGGGAAGAATTTAGCTCTATAGGCTAGACCTTCAAGTTGATAGCCTTGAGCCAGATAACCTTTACGGAAGCGGTAATGTGAGATCGCAATTCCGAGCCAGACAATGAAGCCACACATACCTGACATATTCAGCAACCAGTTAAAGACTTCCTGCTCGCCAAAGAATGTGGTCAAGAAGCATAGTGCCGCAATCGCCGTGGTCGCATACAGGGCATTCATCGGTACACCGCGTGAATCCAGATGGGCAAACAGCTTAGGCGCACTGCCTTTACGTGCCATATCGAACAGCATACGGGTCGAAGAATACATGCCTGAGTTACCTGCAGACAGAATCGCAGTCAGAATTACCGCATTCATCATACTGGCTGCAAAAGCAAAACCTGCTTTCTCATACAATAAAGTGAATGGAGAAAGGGCAATATCTTCAGTTGCAGCTGCCTGTAAGAGACGCGGATCATTATAGGCAATCAATGTACCGATAATGAAAATACATACGATATAGAACAGCAGGATTCGCCAGAAGATTTGCTTGATCGCGACTGGAATGGTTTTTTGCGGATCTTTAGATTCACCAGCCGCTACACCAACCATCTCGGTACCCTGGAACGAGAATCCGGCAATCATGGCAACACCAATCAAGGCCTGGAAACCGCCTACAAAAGGCGCTTCACCTACGCTCCAGTTTGCAAATGCCGAAACACCCGGTGTGAGCATGATCTTGGCAATCATCCAGATCCCGATGATGATAAAGGCAATAATTGCCAGAACTTTCACCAATGAGAAGAAGAATTCTGACTCACCAAAACCTTTTACTGTGAGAGCGTTAATCCCGAAGATCACCGCGAGGAAGATCGCACTCCAGTAAAAGCCCGGAATATCAGGAAACCAGAATTTCATAATAAACTGTACGGCAACCAGTTCAAAGGCAACGGTAATCGCCCAGTTGTACCAGTAGTTCCAGCCTAAAGCGAAACCGAAACCACCTTCGACATATTTGGTGCCGTAGGTAAAGAATGCGCCCGAGGTCGGATTATGAGTCGCAAGTTCTCCAAGGCTGGTCATCAAGAAATAAATCATTACGCCAATCAGGGCATAGGCGAGAAGTGCGCCACCCGGGCCTGCGCTGGCAATAGTCGCACCTGAGGCCAGGAATAAACCTGTACCGATAGACCCGCCAATCGCGATCATATTGAGATGACGAGCACCAAGCTTACGCTGCAGCTGCACGCTGTTCTGAGTTTCGCTCATCATGATTCCTTAGCATTTTTTTGAGTGCTGGCGAAGAGCACTTTAAAACCTTGTTGATCAGTTTTGACTGTACATTGGCCAAAACTTTGTTCAATTAAAATTGGATAATTTAAGAAACGGTTTGCCACAATCCATAATTCACCGCCAGACTTGAGATGACGACGCGAAGTCTTGCATAAAGTTTCGCTGGCCGCATAATTGGTCTGGATTCCCTGATGGAAAGGGGGATTGCTGACAATGGCATGTAAAAAAAGCGGTGCATCTTCAATACCTGACACAGCTTTAATTTCCAGCTGCTGAGGGTTGAGCTGATTTTTCTCAAATGTCATTTGAGTAGAAGCCAAGGCAAAGGCATCCACGTCCAGAGCAAAAATACGGTTCTCAGGATTCAGTTTGGCTAAATAAGCACTGATCACGCCTGCACCACAGCCAAAGTCGGCAATCTTGCCTGAGGTCACCTGAGATAAATAGGGTAAGAACACCGCTGTTCCTACATCCAGATGATCCTGACTGAATACACCTGGAAGTGCACAAATCTGCAAATCACCTTTTGGTGTGGCCACTGTATAGGTCTGTGCCCAATCTGCCAACGCTTTTGCTTCGACCGTGCAGTCTAGAGTCAATTGCCACAATTGGCAATGTCGTGCGCTGTCGAGCTTGATGAGTTTACCATAAGCCTGTAGCTGCTTTGCCGCACGCTCTACGCCACCTTTCTTTTCACCGACCAGAAAGACACTGCTGCCTTGTTTTAATCGGGCTGCAATATTGTGAATCAGATAATTCAATAATTCTTTTGATTTAGGTACGAAAATAACTGCCTGATCAAATTCCTGATCAGGAAATTCTGCGCCGAAATGAACCTGAGCCTGCTGTGACTGGAAATATTGAAAATCATTATAATTCCATGTCCAAACAAAGGGCTGGATAGATTCACCACATTCAGCAAGAAGCTCATCGGTCGGGGCATTTACCAGCAATACGCGACCAGACAAATAATCATATTGTCTTAATAAAACTTCGCTTTTAGGATCCATAGATCTTTCTCCAATAGAAAAAACACTGTCCGAGTCCAACTCAGACAGTGTTCTTTGGACATGAAATTACTTCTTTACTTCAGGAAGAACAATATTCAATATGAGGGCTGCAATACCGCCTGTCGCAACACCTGAGCTAAAGATGTTACGGAATAATTCAGGAAGATGTTCCAGAATCTGAGGTACCTGTGCAACGCCTAAGCCAAGTGCAAGCGAAATTGCAATGATCAGCAGGGCACGACGGTCTAAGTGAATACCAGACAGGATATTAATCCCAGATGCAGCGACTGCACCGAACATCACCATCACTGCGCCACCAAGCACAGCTTGAGGAACGGCTTGGATCACACCTGCAACAGCAGGCAGTAGACCTAGAATCACGAGGAGTGCTGCGATCCATATCCCAACATAACGGCTAGCTACACCAGTCAATTGAATCACACCATTATTTTGTGCGAAAACTGAACTTGGGAAGGTATTAAATAAGCCTGCAAGCAGAGAGTTAGCACCATTCACTAACACACCACCTTTAATGCGATTCATCCAGGTTTGACCATCCACTGGCTGATTCGATAATTTTGATGTTGCGGTAATATCACCAATGGCTTCTAGTGAAGTCACCAGGTAAATGAATGCCATTGGAATGAATAAGCTCCATGAGAAGCTTAAACCAAAATGCATTGGGGTAGGAATCTGAACCAGAGGTGCATCTTTTAAGCCATCAAAGTTTAAATGACCCATAAAGCCTGCAAGGATGTAACCCACGACTAAGGCAATCAGGATGGCAGAACTTTTTACCCATGTAATACGTACACGGTTGAGTAAAATAATTAAAGCCAAAACCGTACATGACATGATGAGGTTATCTGCATTGGCGAAAGTTTTGTCACCCATGGCTTGATAACCACCACCCATGCTGATCAGACCTTCTTTAATCAAGGTTAAACCAATCAATAGAACTACAATACCCGTTACTAGTGGAGTAATGAGTTTCTTCACCCATGGCAAAATGCGTGACACGCCCATTTCAATAAATGAACCTGCAATCACTACACCAAAGATCGAAGCCATCACCGCTTCTACCGGTGTGCCTGCAGCGACCATCGCTGAACCGATCCCGATGATTGGGCCAATAAAGTTAAAACTTGTACCCTGAACAATCAGCAAGCCTGCGCCAAAGGGACCCACTTTCTTGGATTGTAAGAAAGTTGCGATACCAGAGATCACCAAAGACATGGACAAGATCATGTTGGTGTCTTCTTTAGACACACCCAATGCCAGACAGATCAGTAAACCTGGCGTTACAATTGGGACAATAATGGCCAATAAATGCTGGAATGCGGCTAAAAATGCGATAAACGGTTTAGGACGATCTTCAAGGCCGTAGACAAGGTCAAGTTGATCTTTAGAAGGAGGAGATTGATTAAAATCAGACATGTGTCAATGCAAATTAAGGCTGGGTGGCGCTATTCTAATCGAGTTACACGTCATTACAAAAGTAATTGGAAAAAAAATTGACGCTCTCTACAAACAGTCACTGTCAAAAGTTTGTATTTTTCTGTATAATTTGCCCTCAAATTTAAAACGTATCGAATTTACATGTCAGATATTAAAACTCTCCGTAACATTGCCATTATCGCGCACGTCGACCATGGTAAAACCACTCTTGTAGACAAACTTTTGCAACAATCAGGTGCTCTCGGTGATCGCGCGGGTGAGATCGAGCGTGTCATGGATTCGAACGCGTTAGAATCTGAACGTGGTATTACCATTCTTGCAAAAAACACTGCAATCAAGTGGTTAGATAAACGTACAGATACAGAATACCGTATTAACATCGTGGACACCCCGGGACACGCCGACTTCGGTGGTGAAGTTGAACGTGTAATGTCGATGGTTGACTGCGTACTGCTTCTTGTAGACTCACAAGAAGGTCCTATGCCACAAACTCGTTTCGTAACGCAAAAAGCGTTCGCGCGTGGTTTGAAACCAATCGTAATTATCAATAAAGTTGATAAACCAAGTGCGCGTCCAGACTGGGTAATCGATCAAGTGTTCGACTTGTTCGACAACCTTGGCGGTACTGACGAACAGTTAGACTTCCCAGTAGTTTATGCTTCTGGTCTTCGTGGTGTTGCTGGTCCTTCTCCAGAAGAACTTGCTGATGACATGACTCCATTGTTCCAAACAATCGTAGACATCGTTGAGCCACCAGCAGTTGACGTTGATGGTCCATTCCAGATGCAAATTTCATCTTTGGACTATAACAGCTTCGTAGGTGTAATCGGTGTTGGTCGTATCCAGCGTGGTTCAGTGAAATTAAACACTCCTGTGACTGTTATCGACAAAGAAGGCAAAACCCGTAACGGCCGTATCTTGAAAATCATGGGTTACCATGGTCTAGAACGTGTTGACATTGAAGAAGCTTCTGCAGGTGATATCGTTTGTGTAACTGGTATCGATGCACTGAACATTTCAGATACAATCTGTGATCCTAAAAATGTTGAAGCGCTTCCCGCACTTTCTGTAGATGAACCGACTGTGTCTATGACTTTCCAGGTGAACAACTCTCCGTTCGCTGGTAAAGAAGGTAAATTCGTAACTTCACGTAATATCCGTGAGCGTCTTGACCGCGAATTGATCCACAACGTAGCACTTCGTGTTGAAGATACTGACAGTCCTGACCGTTTCAAAGTATCTGGTCGTGGTGAGCTTCACCTTTCTGTACTGATTGAAAACATGCGTCGTGAAGGCTTCGAGCTTGGTGTATCACGTCCACAAGTGATCATGAAAGAAATCGACGGTCAAATGCAAGAACCGTACGAAAACGTAACGTTTGACGTTGAAGAACAGCACCAAGGTTCTGTAATGGAACAAATGGGTCACCGTAAAGGCGAAATGACTAATATGGAAGTGGACGGTAAAGGCCGTATCCGTATTGAAGCAACTGTTCCTTCACGTGGCTTGATCGGTTTCCGTTCTGAATTCATGACCATGACTTCTGGTACTGGTATCATGACTTCAAGCTTCTCGCACTACGGTCCTGCTAAACAAGGTACTGTTGCGAAACGTCAAAACGGTGTACTGATTTCTATGGTTCAAGGTACTTGCCTGGGCTATGCACTGTTCACACTTCAAGACCGTGGTCGTCTGTTTGCTAAACCACAGTTAGAAGTTTATGAAGGTATGATCGTAGGTATCAACTCACGTTCTGACGACATGGTGGTTAACCCAACTAAAGCGAAACAGTTAACTAACGTACGTGCGTCTGGTACTGATGAAGCATTGACTCTTGTTCCAAACCTTGAATACACGCTAGAACAAGCGCTTGAATTCATTGAAGATGACGAGCTAGTTGAAGTAACACCTAAGTCAATCCGTATCCGTAAACGTTACCTGACTGAAAACGAACGTAAACGTAACCGTTCTAAATAAGACCGGTCACTGATACGAAAAAAGCCGCTGAATCAGTTCAGCGGCTTTTTTATTGGGTAGAAATTACATACACTTAATAAATTAGTTTTAAATAGAAATCCCTAACTAATGTATAATCCATCACAAAATTGCATAAAAATACTGGTGACTTTATGAGCATTATTCAAGAATTTAAAGAATTTGCGGTAAAAGGCAATGTCATGGATCTCGCAGTGGGTGTGATCATTGGCGGTGCTTTTGGTAAAATTATCGATTCTATGGTGAAAGATATCATCATGCCTGTCGTGAGCTGGATCTTGGGTGGTGATGTTGATTACTCTAACTGGTTTGTCGTGTTAGGCGATAATCCAAATAATGTGACCAATCTGGCTGAAGCACAGGCAGCCGGTCTGAATGTCTTTGCTTATGGTAATTTCTTGACCATTCTCATTAACTTCCTGTTATTGGCATGGGTTGTATTCTGGTTGGTGAAACTGATGAACAAACTGCGCCGTGATAAAGCAGAAGAAGCAGCGCCTGAACCTGAAGCGACTCCGGAAGATATTGCATTGTTACGTGAAATTCGTGATGAGCTAAAAAAACGTCCGGAAGCTTAAGCTTTAGGGATAAATAAAAAACGGCGCTGAGTGTGCCGTTTTTTGCACCCTCTCCCTATGGGAGATGAGCGGCACTGCCGCGTAAGGGTGAAGGTGATTAGGAATTTACCTCTCCCTAACCCTCTCCTGAGAGGAGAGGGAACCCTAAAGGAATTAAAAATCCATCCGAAACTTAATTTCGACCAAATGAAAACCGAACTGACTTTTGATTGGGCCATGTAGAACATGTTCTGCAGCAGTAAAGACCAGTTTATCAATCACTGGAACAAGTTGGCCTTTTTTCACTTCACCGAGTTCACCACCACGTTTGGCAGAGTTACAGATTGAGTATTGTTTGGCAATCTTAGAAAAATCTGCACCTGCCAGAATCTTCTTCTTAAGCTGTTCCGCAGTATCTTTATCCTTCACCAGAATATGACGGACAATCGCAGTCTTCATGATTTCTTACCTCGTACAGCAGCCACACGCTTAGGTGAAAGCTTTACCTTTTTTAGCGGCTGGCATTCAGGACAATAGACGGATGCGCGCTGGCCGAGCTTGATATTTTCCAGTGTCGTTTCGCAGTTCACGCACATTTCTCCTGCACGGCCATAAGCCAACAGCGTCTGCTGGAAATAACCATTTTCTCCCATAGCATTGGTGTAGTCGCGTAAGGTAGAACCACCTAAGTCAATCGCCTGTTTTAAAATACGCTTGATCTCAACCACCAGTTTTTCAATCTGTTCGAAACTCAAACTTGAGGCTGGCTGGGCTGGATGAATACCCATATTGAACAGGCTTTCAGTTGCATAGATATTGCCTACGCCGACCACGACATGGTTATCCATAATTGCAACTTTGGTGCCAACGTTTTTATTTTTTAGTTTTTCAAATAGATATTCGGCATTAAAAGCATCGCTTAATGGCTCCGGCCCAAGCGTATCAATCAGTTTGCTTTGTGATTGAGCATCTAACCAGAGAATACAGCCGAAACGGCGCGGGTCATGGTAACGCAGCTGAATCTCTTCAAACTGAATAATCAGATGATCATGCTTGCGCAATTCTTCACTGGCTTCACACAAGCGAAAGCTGCCTGACATACCCAGATGCCAGAGCATCGTATCCTGTTCAAATTGCGCCAGAATATATTTAGAACGACGCGTAAGCTGTAGCAGGCGCTGTCCTTGCAGACGGGCGAGATCATCAGGAATCGGCCAACGTAAACTAGGCTGACGCACTTCAACTTTTAACACTTGCTGATTAAGAAGGGGAAGGAGGCTGGTTTTGGTGGTTTCAACTTCAGGTAATTCAGGCATAACACTTGGTAGCTATTATCATGTGGCTAATATTGGGTGTTTTAAGTCTGAATGCAAGTCCTGTTTGAATAGAAATTATGGGCAGGATATTCAAAAACATTTGAACAATTGGTTAAAAAATAAACTTTAATATTGAGCAGGTTTTAGATTTAAATAATAAAAATAGGAAATATATGGGTTGATTTTTAGTATTTAACTTACTGAAAAATATAAATTCTATAGAATTTATTGTTATATAAAATATCTTTTCTTATAACTCAAAGTTTTACTAATAATAAAAAAATTGCTGCGTTTTTAAGTGAAAAGTTATGTAACGTTCTGTATCAAGTCATACAGGGCATGCATCAGGCTGCCTTTACTCTCTCCATATGTTTAGGTTTTATATGAAAAAGTTAAGTCTAGCTTTATTGCCATTGATGGCAGCCATGACCTCTGCGCAGGCTGAGTCTGCATTTGATTCTCAAGGACAGTACCTATTAGGTGACTGGAATGGAAAACGTACTGAACTTGCTCAACAAGGTGTCAAATTTGAAGCAAACTTGCTGACAGATACAGCATATCTGGCTGATGGCGGACGTAATGAAGGGGCTGATCCTCTAACTTCTGCACAGTTATGGTTAGGTACACAGTTAGACATGGAAAAACTGGCAGGTTGGGATGGCGTAACGGTTCGTGCAGTTGCGACTGCACGTCAGGGACAAAGTACATCGGTACGTGATTTACAAGTATCTCAAACAGTACCGCATATGGCTAATGTGCAAGGAACATTTGGCCGTGGTAACCAGGACAGCCGTTTAACCGAACTTTCAATTGAAAAGAACTATAAGGATCAAGGTCTGAGTATTAAAGCTGGTCGTCTGGGTCTGGGTATGGACTTTAACGTGATGGCTTGTGATTTTGCCAGTACAGCATTCTGTGCTGCGCAGATGGGTAAATGGCAGGGCAATATCTGGATGAATACCCCAGTCGCACAATGGGGTGCACGTGTAAAACAGCAGTTAAATCCTGAAGTTGCTGTACAAGTCGGTGTTTATGAATTTAATCCAGATAATGGTAATGCCAAAGCCGAAGGTCAGGGCTGGAGTCTGGATACCGACAATGCTGATGGTGTGACCATTCCTGCAGAAGTAATCTGGACACCAAAATCATTGGTAAATGGTTTGCCTGGCAGCTATCGTGTAGGCGGTATGTATAACACTGCTGATGATGTTGCCAACCAGAAAGATGTTGCGACAGGTGAAGGAAAAAACCGCACCTTTGCGGGCTGGTTAGCTGTAGAGCAGCAATTGACTTCAACGGGTAATGACCGTCAGGGTTTACACTCATTCGCTAACTTTACCTGGCATGATCGTGATACCAATAAAGTAGATAATTCACAACAGTTGGGTCTGAAATATATTGGTCTGGTGGATAGCCAGCCGAATGATATATTGGGTTTAGCGGTTAACCGTGTACATGTAAATGACCGCTTTGCAGATTCACGTCCAATTTATGATGCGAGTGCCGAATACAATATCGAACTCAACTACAGCTATAACGCAACAAAATGGCTGATGCTACGTCCAAACCTGCAATACGTTATAAATCCGGGATCTAGCAATCAAGTGGATAATGCATTGGTGTTAGGTTTGACTACACGAGTGATCTTCTAAAAAGAATTTAATCACGTTATAAATAAACAGGCTCATCAGAGCCTGTTTTTTATTTTTTGGTAAAAAGTTCTGAAAAGCCACTTCACAAAAAGAGGGAATACCGCGTGTCACTACTATTTCAGCCGGTTCAGTTTGGATCATTGCAACTTAAAAATAAAATTGTGATTGCCCCGATGTGTCAGTACTCTGCAACCGAGCAAGGTGAAATCACTTACTGGCATGAACAACAATGGGCCAATTATGCCTTATCCAGTGCAGGTCTTTGCATTGTGGAAGCCACCGCTGTACAGCCTGAAGGGCGCATCAGTTATGCCGATTTAGGGCTTTGGAATGACCAGCAGGCCAGCCAGATCAAAACCTTATTGCAAAAGGTCAAGTCAATTTCTCCTATGCCTTTTGCAATTCAACTCGCACATGCAGGCCGTAAAGCTTCTACAGATAAACCTTGGGGTGGCAAAGGGCAGTTCGCCCCAGATCATTCACTCGGTTGGCAAACTGTCTCTGCCAGTGATATTCCTTTCCAGACTCATGAACATCCACCTAAGTCTTTAAGTGTTGATGAAATCCAGCAAGTAATTCAGGATTTTGCAGCCAGTGCAAAGCGGGCGGTTGAAGCTGGCTTTGAACTGATTGAACTACATGCAGCACATGGTTATTTACTGCATCAGTTCATGTCACCGTTATCGAATCATCGTCAGGATCAATATGGCGGTTCATTTGAAAACCGTATTCGTCTGACGCTTGAAGTATTTGAAGCAATAAAAGCCGCCGTACCAGAAGGTTTTCCAATTGGTGTTCGTATCTCAGCAACGGACTGGATGGATGGCGTAGAAAGTTGGGATGTAGAATCTTCAGTCGAACTATCCAAAGAACTGGAGAAACTGGGTGCAGTCTATATTCACGTTTCGAGTGCAGGTTTACATGTAGATCAGAAAATTGATGTGCATCCGAATTATCAGGTCCCTTTTGCTGAAGCGATTAAAAAGGACGTGAATATTCCAGTCATTGCTGTGGGTTTGATTACCGATGCACAGCAGGCAGAAGGCATACTGGAGTATAAACAGGCTGATGCGATCGCGATTGCACGTGCCTTGCTTTATGATCCACGCTGGCCTTGGCATGCCGCAGTAACGCTGGATGAAAAAATAGCAATTTCTCCACAATATTTACGTTCTGCACCGCATGGCTTAAATCAGTTGTTTGAATCGTTTTAAGGCTATTTTTTCTTAGAAAGGCTTATAATAACGCATCTCAAACAACAGGACATTTCATATGATTATTGCGGTAATTGTGCCCATATTTTTATTATTGGCACTAGGTTACCTGAGTGTGAAATGTCAAATTCTAAAAAAAGAACAGGTCGAAATGGTAGGGGCCTTTGTCATCAAAGTGGCCTTACCGTTACTGTTCTTCCAGTTTTTAGCCTCTAAAGATCTGCATGAAATCTGGTATTTTGAATACTTTGCGGTCTATACCTCTGTCACTTTATTACTTTATGGTTTCAGCTTCTGGCTGATGCACCGTCAGTTCCGGAATACCTCCTCGCATAGTGCTGTTCTGTCCTTAGGGGCAGCAATGTCCAATACCGGATTGATCGGTACAGCAGTACTCACTTTATTGGTGGGACAGCATGCAATGACCTATACCTCTCTGGTGGTCATCATTGAAAGCATGATCCTGATTCCGATGGTGTTGATCCTGGCTGCACTCGGTACCCAACATCAAGCCAATCTGGGTAGTCTTGTGAAAAGTACCATTCTCATGCTGTTCAAGAACCCTTTATTTATGGGGGTGATGCTGGGTATGGCCTGTGCGATTTTTGAAATTCGCTTGCCAATTTATCTGGACCAGGTCTTTGCCATGATTGGACAGACTGCCTCACCTTTGGCGCTGTTTGCGATTGGTGGCGGAATCGTGGGCATGAGCCTGAAATATGTGAATCTGCAAAGTTTCTATTTGGTATTTTCCAGCAATATCCTGATGCCGATCCTGATGTATCTAGGTCTTAGTCGACTGACTCACCTGAGTCAGGAAATGATCTATGCTGGGACTTTGATTGCAGCACTGCCTATGCCAACGATTTTCGGTATGTTAGGACAAGCATACGGCCTCAATGAGCGAACCTTAACCCCTTTATTGATGAGTACTATCGCAGGTTTTGTGGTTGCCAGTGGACTTATTACTTTGTGGTGGAGTTAAACAAGCTGACTTACAAATCTATATCCCATAAAAAAGCTCCAATAGGAGCTTTTTTATTTTGATTAAGTCTGATCAACTTTTTTTGGCAGGTGCTTTTTTCTGTTCAGCAATCATTTTATCCACTGCTGCTAGAGATTCTCTGGCCTTAGGAATATTTTCCTGTGCCAGGGCCGCAAAGATCTTTTTCGCTTCAGGCAGGTTTTGCGGAACAATACTACCGTTGGCAAACATATTGCCAATCGCCATGAGGGCGGGGATATAGCCTTTTTTCGCCAGATCCTGAATACTGCTCAAGCCTTGCTGGATCGGCTTTTCATTCTTGGTTTTAAAGCCGTTGCTGATGTCATATAAGGCTTTGGCATGAATGGCCGGCATATTACCCTTGCTAATCAGAGGCTGTAATTTTTTCAAAGCCTGCTGGTCAGAAGCTGTTGTACCTTCAGCAAATAAAAGTATAGCTAGATCTACGGTTGCTTCATCGAAATTGGCTGCCGATGCACGTTCCAGGTATTGTTTGGCTTTGCCCAAATCCTGCTTAAGGCCTAAAGTACCACCGGTATAATTCTTGCCCAGTACATAGTTGGCCACCGGATAACCTTTGCTGGCAGCCTGTTCATATAGCTGAATAGCCTTTTTTTCGTCCTTGGCAGTGCCTTGGCCAGTTTGCGTTAAATAGCCTAGGTTATAGATAGCCTGTGCATTTCCCTGGCTGGCCAGTTTGCTTAAAGCATCGTAGGCACCCTTGAAATTCATGGCATTCACCATCTCTTCAATTTTGGCAAATTGAGGGTCAACTGGGGCATTTGAAGTGTTTGCTAGGGCAAATTGGCTGGACACTGCAAGAATTGCAGCAAGTACTAATTTTTTCATTGTTCCGATAACCTTAATTTTTCTAACACCTAATTCCATGGTGCGATTTTTGTCGTTTTCATCTACATCATAAGACGATTTCAGGCTTTGTAAATACTGAATATGTGACTAATTACAAATTATTTGAGAATCATATAGGAGATGAATCAATAAAAGCGTGCTCGGTTTAAGGTGTGTTTTATTCAGTCAATCTTTGTCTATTTAATTGTTTAGCCTAATAAAAATAAAAAAGCCAGAATTGAATTCTGGCTTTTGCATCAAGATAACAGGTTATTATTGTGGACGTGCCACATCACCACTTAAAGCTTCAGGCAATTCCAGAACTTGTACATCCAGCTCAGCCAATGCTTCAGGTTTGGCAACTACCAAAGCCTGATAACCCTCATCTGTACCAATGCTATTGACCACTTCGACGTCATTGTGCAGCTTGGTCGCAACAGCAGGTGCTTCACCTGTACCTTGAATCAAATGCAACCAGTGTTTTGGCTTGGCTTTGAACCATAAGCGAGCAATCACTTCCTGACCCAGATAACAGCCTTTGTCATAGTGAATGCCTTCACGTTGATGAAGACGCAATTCCTGTGGCTGGAACAGGGTCGCAGTAGTTGCTTGAATCCAAGCCTGACCTGAAGCAATAGCTTGCTGTTGCCAAAGGGTAATATCCGTTTCAGTTTCAACAAAATCAGTCTGGATATCATTAATAACTGGATAAACCGGGCCAACCTGTTCCAGTTTCATTTTTGAAAATGCACCAAACTTTTTAATATGGCTGGCCAGTTCTGCTGCCTGATCTTCAGGGCTGACAATTTCAAAGCTTTCCGGATTAATTTTTTTCAACCAGATACCAAACTGGATACGTCCTTTCAAGCTACAGATCGCTGTATAGCGAGTCAGGTTTTCAGCCAGAGTTTCGACATTTAAAGTAACTTGACCCTGAAGGAATTTTTGCGCATCTACTCCATTCAGCGTAAATAAGGTAAAAGCAGGAGATGTTGCCATGATCAGCCTCAGTTTGAATACTAAAAATCAATCAAGCTATTGTGCAGCAAGCATTTAATAGAGGCAAACAAAAAAGCCAACAATCGGGATCGTTGGCCTTTTCAGGAGTGTCTAATTAGTGATGATGCGACGAGGTTGGCAGAGGTGAATCACAAGGGAATTTGCCCCCACAGACCCTTACTGTTTCCATCATGCCCTGATCTTCATGATCGAGGATATGACAGTGCTGTACAAAATCGCCTTCAAATTTCTTGTAGTGGCTTCGAAGAATAAATTTATAGTTCGCTTTGATAAACAGGGTATCCTTGAATTGTCCTTTCATACCACGATATTGCACATCATCTGTATCATTATCGTAAGGCGCTAATTCACTCACATCAACTTCTTTGGATTCGCCATTAGGGCCAGTGACAGTTTTTAAGATTTTAACAATCTGGAATGGATTAACATGAATATGGAAAGGATGGCCACCAAAAGCTTCGGTCGTCAGTTCCCATTCATCCGTCTGCCCAATTTGTAACTGACGTACATATTCACGATCCGGATCTTTGGCATGTGTCCGACCGACTGATCCTTCGCCATCAAATGCATCTCCAAAACTGAGTAAGTCACCATTTTCTTTATGGCGGAAGCCAAATTTAAGACCATTTGCGAAAGCCAGTTCAAATTTACTGTACTGTTTTGGTCTGGAAGCGACCAGCTTGTCAATTGCAGGAGTCATTAGGGATGGATGATCGGTAAAGGCAGTAAGATCAAGTTTGGATAACTGAGTCTGAATCTCTTTGCTTAAACCAATTTTTTTCGCGCGCTCTTGCAGGAACTGGGCAGGAGTCTGCGCTTTTGTTTTGCTTGCCTGTACATTGACCCATCCCAGTAGTTGGGCATTGAAAGGGTGGTTTGGAGCTAGTTGAGGAGTAATTTGACCCGTTGGGATCGGTGCATTCACTTCATCCTCAATATTTAATTTGGAGTCATAAATACAGTATTTATTGGTGGTTGGGAAGGTAACCATTGCATCATGACGATAACCAGGCTGGAACACAGACAGTGTTCTGCGCTGTACCTGAGTCATGGTCAAACCATCTTGAGCAATCGTATAAACAGGTAAGCTTTTTAAACTCTCATTAAACTCTTTTGGATCTGCTTCCTGATATGCCAGACAGGCTTTAAGGGTGTCTGCGGCGCTAAATTTACTGGAGTTTGGCAGTTCTTTAATAATCAAACCAATGGTGTCGCGTACACCACCATGAATCATGCGCCAGCGATTAAAAGCATTCTGTTCAACTTTGATCTCCCCTAAAACTTTACCATTGATAGACGTATAAAAGTTCTGGCCGGCCCAAGAGCCAGGATTAGCGATATCTGTATAATCTTCAAGTAATCCTAAGCCTTTACCTTGGCAATTGTTGGGAATATCGAATTTTACATCCGGGTCAGGGTTAGAGCATCGATATTGAATTTGCTGGAACAATAGGATGTTTTCATTTGGATAGCTATTTTTTTCTTTCCATAAAATGTCTATATCGCCTGTTTCAGTGACTTTGCCATTTTTCACTTTTGGTGTTCTTGAGCCTTCTACAATTAATGGGCCTGCCATACCGCTCGATACCTGAATAGCTGTTGAGCCATGCAGATGGGCATGATACCAGTAGGTTCCTGCCGGATGATTCGGCTCCATTTTGTACTGATAGTCAAATTTTTCCTGAGGTTTAAATTTCAGGAAAACATTATCACTATTGCCTTGAGGGCTTACCCAGAAGCCATGAGTATGCAGGTTGGTGGTATTAAAGCAATGTGGATCATTCACATTATCCACTTTGTCTGGGCAGGTGGCTTTCTGTTCAGGTGGAAGCTGGTTATTGAGGTTAATTTTCAGGGTTTCACCTTGTTTGACCCGGATCTGCGGACCAATTAAAAGGTCTTCAACAGACTCTCCAGTTTTTTTCTTGTTAAACAAGCTGGCATTAGTGAGATAACCTCTGACGAACAGTTGATCCCAGGTACTATTTCTCGGATTGTAAATCTTGCCGGTTTTATAAGCGACGATCAGTTCATGGGTGCCCTTGGAATTTTTTTGCAATAGGGGCGGATTGCTAATCAAAGTATCGGGTGCTGTTGGAGAAGGTTGTGGATTGTTGGGATTATTGGGAGTGGTAGGTGGGTTAGGGTTGTGGGGAGTTGGCGGTTTAGGATTGGAGGGATTTTTACCTCCATTCCAGCTTGCTGCCAGTACAGCGATCACTGCAGCAACGATACCAAGAATCGCGAGTTGTATCATTGTAATCACCCTTATGTGCTTTTGTGATGAGTGTTGTTGTTGTGAAGTAATTCGAGGGTAGATTTACAAAGTTGAGATACAGACTGTTATCACCAAATTAGGGGGAGGGCGACAGACGGTAAGCTAAAATGACGTGTGTAAAGTATTTTAGATAGGGATGCGTTTTATAAGCTCATGTTTATGAATCATTGTCCTATAAATATTTAACGTATTTCTAAAATTGTAAGAAAGTCTTAAAAAATATATGGAATTGAGAATGTAACTTATTTCGGGGTATCTCTAACCTGAAAAATGATTTTTTCGCCTACACTCATCGAGCCATATCTGCAATGAAATTTACCATTTTCGGTTAAGAGTTATGCTTAACACTGAAATAAAAAAATATAGATTCAGTTTTTTATTAAATGAGCTATTTCTAAAATTAAAAAATTCTAAGCTTTGATTTCATATGAAATTTATCCTTAAACTCATTCCAAGAAATTGATTATTTTTTATGCTGTTATCAACATCTCATACTAAAGAATGAGACAGATTTAGGCCTATTTTTCAGAAAAAATGCAATTTAGAGTCAAAATTCTAAAGTATGGGTCAGTAATTTTGGTAAAAATACCATTTTTAGTATTTAAGCTTTTGAAAATTATAAGATTTGGGAAATGGACTTTCGACAGCGTACAATGCCTTTATTAAAAAACAAGTCATCAAGATATTTTGATGAATAAAAAGAGTAATGAAAGAGGGCAGGCAAGCTATGAACAATAACTACCGGAAACCGTTGCAAGGTACCCAGCTGGAATATTATGACGTGCGTCAAGCCGTAGAAGATATTCAGCCAGGCGCATATGCCAAACTTCCTTATACATCTAAAGTGCTGGCCGAGCAGCTGGTACGCCGTTGCGACCCTGCGATTTTAGAACAGTCTTTACGCCAGTTGATTGAGCGTAAACAGGAACATGATTTTCCTTGGTATCCGGCGCGTGTAGTGTGTCATGACATCTTAGGGCAAACAGCACTGGTCGATCTTGCCGGTCTGCGTGATGCGATTGCCGATCAAGGCGGTGATCCGTCTAAAGTCAATCCAGTGGTGCCGACCCAGCTGATTGTCGATCACTCGCTGGCAGTAGAATATGGCGGCTTTGACCCAGATGCATTTGAGAAAAACCGTGCGGTAGAAGACCGCCGCAATGAAGACCGTTTCCATTTTATTGAATGGACTAAAACTGCGTTTGAAAATGTCGATGTAATTCCTGCGGGTAACGGCATCATGCACCAGATCAATCTGGAAAAAATGTCACCAGTCATTCAGAACCGTGATGGCGTGGCATTCCCGGATACCTGTGTGGGGACTGACTCGCATACTCCACATACGGATGCGCTAGGCGTGATTTCAGTCGGTGTTGGTGGATTAGAAGCTGAGAACGTGATGCTGGGCCGTGCATCATGGATGCGTTTGCCAGACATTATCGGTGTCGAACTGGTAGGACAGCGTCAGCCGGGCATTACCGCAACGGATATTGTTTTAGCTCTAACCGAATTCCTGCGTAAAGAACGTGTGGTTGGTGCTTATCTGGAATTCTTCGGTGAAGGCGCAGACAGCATGTCAGTCGGTGATCGTGCCACGATTTCCAATATGACCCCGGAATATGGTGCAACTGCAGCCATGTTCTATATTGATCAGAACACCATTGATTATCTGACGCTGACTGGTCGTGAATCTGAACAGGTCAAACTGGTTGAAACCTATGCGAAAGAGATTGGCCTGTGGTCATCAGAAATGACTCAGGCAGAATATCCACGTGTATTGCGTTTTGACCTATCGACTGTCACCCGTAACATCGCTGGTCCATCCAATCCACATGCGCGTGTATCAACGTCTGACCTGAAAGAAAAAGGCATTGCGGGTGTGGTAGAAAACCGTACTGATGGTTTAATGCCAGATGGTGCGATCATTATTGCGGCGATTACTTCGTGTACCAATACGTCTAACCCGCGTAATACCGTGGCAGCAGGCTTGTTGGCACGCAAGGCTAATGAACTTGGTCTAGTACGTAAACCTTGGGTTAAATCATCATTTGCTCCGGGTTCTAAAGCAGCAGCGTTGTATCTGGAAGAAGCCGGTGTACTGAAAGATCTGGAAAAACTGGGCTTTGGTATTGTGGCGTATGCTTGTACCACCTGTAACGGGATGTCGGGTGCGCTTGATCCGAAGATTCAGCAGGAAATTATTGACCGTGACCTGTATGCCACTGCGGTATTGTCGGGCAACCGTAACTTCGATGGTCGTATCCATCCTTATGCGAAGCAGGCATTTTTAGCATCTCCACCGTTAGTGGTCGCATATGCAATTGCCGGTACGATCCGCTTTGACATCGAGAAAGATGCCTTAGGCACAGACAAAGACGGCAATCCGATTTACCTGAAAGACATCTGGCCATCGGATGAAGAAATTGATGCTTTGGTGAAAGAATCGGTAAAACCAGAGCAGTTCAAGAAAGTTTATATTCCGATGTTTGATCTGGGCGAGCGTGAGCAGGCAGCAAGTCCACTGTATGACTGGCGTCCGCAAAGTACTTATATCCGCCGTCCACCATACTGGGAAGGGGCTTTGGCTGCACCGCGTACCCTTGCAAATATGCGTCCTTTAGCCATTCTGGGCGATAACATCACCACTGATCATTTATCTCCATCGAATGCGATTGTGTTGGATTCGGCAGCGGGTCAATATCTGGCAAAAATGGGCTTGCCTGAGGAAGACTTTAACTCGTATGCAACGCACCGTGGTGATCACCTGACTGCACAGCGTGCAACCTTGGCGAATCCGAAGCTGTATAACGAAATGGTGGTGCGTTCCGACGGTACCATTAAGCAAGGTTCTAAAGCACGTGTCGAGCCGGAAGGTGAAGTGATGCGTATGTGGGAAGCGATTGAAACCTACATGAACCGTAAGCAGCCGCTCATCATTGTTGCAGGTAAAGATTATGGTCAAGGTTCAAGCCGTGACTGGGCTGCGAAAGGTGTGCGTCTGGCAGGTGTAGAAGCGATTGTGGTTGAAGGCTTTGAACGTATTCACCGTACGAATCTGGTCGGTATGGGTGTACTTCCACTTGAGTTTAAGCCGGGTACAGATCGTAAAACTTTGAAGCTGGATGGTACTGAGCTATATAGCGTGATCGGTAATATTGCGCCACGTTCGACTTTGACTCTGGTGATTGAGCGTGCGACTGAAGAGGGTAAGAAACAGACCATTGAAGTGCCGGTAACTTGCCGTCTGGATACTGAAGAAGAGGTTTCTGTGTATGAAGCGGGTGGGGTATTACAGCGCTTTGCGCAGGATTTCTTGGAAGGGAATGTGGCTTAATTTTTATTAAATCTTCCCCCAACCCTCCTTTGAAAAAGGAGGAAGTTCCCCATTGCTGTCCCACAATTTTTCACAAGAGGAAGCTCAAATGAGCTTCCTCTTGTTTTATGGGTATTTTATCGGGTGAAAATAAAGCTTTTAAAGTTTTTCTTTCAAACAAATTCACTTGAATTATT